>DALYHR010000097.1:0-7481 GCA_031970775.1 Burkholderiaceae bacterium
CGAAAGTCGCGATGCACGCAGGAGCGGCCCAGCTCCAGCAGGCCCGGCCGCAGCGCATCGAGCCGGCTCAGATCAAATTCCGAGTCCGAGTACAGGCAACCGAGCTGTCGGGCCTGATGCGGCGGCAGCACCCGGTAGGTGCCAACCACGCGGAGGGTCTGAACATCGCGCACCAGCAGGTGATCGCACCAGTCATCGAACGCATCAGCGTCCAGATCCTCGGGGTGAGCCGGTAGCCGGGCCCCCATTTCCTCGGCAAAGACCTTGTAGCGCAGACGCTGCGCTTCCCTCACCTCATCCCCGTGCCGGGCCCAGCTGATCCGGAATCCTTGGGACGCCACGGACGCAGGGCCTGCAGGAACCGATTCACGATGAAGCCGCCCCCTTGCCGCAACGGCGGCGACGGAGGGAGCCATATCGACGGAGACATCAGCCAGGGGCTGGATGGGATTCGGCAGCAGATCGCGCATGGCACGGTCCTGAAGTTGCGGTGCCACTGAGCGTAGGCATCCGCGATGACAGGTCCGTGAAGCGACGATGACAGGTTGGTGACACCCGAAAGGATCTCAGGCCGACACGGTCAGATCCATCAGGACCGAATCGGGTCGCTCGACGCGGCGGATCGGCTCTTCGTGCAGCACCAGCGACCAGCTGGTCTTGCGCCAGGCCTCGACCTCCTCGCGCAGCAGATGGGCCGACTGCGGATAGGCCTGCGCCCATAGCGCCGGCACATCGAGCTCGAAGGTGCGCGGTCCGCCCAGGCGCAGATGCAGGGCATCGTGTTCCGGGTCGCGACGGGCGTGGCACAGGATCACCGCCAGCCGCAGCGCCAGCAGTTGAAGCGCGAAGCCCTCGTTATCGAAGTCGACCTCAAGCTTGCGCAGCTTGCCGCGGTGCCCCAGCACCAGCAGGCTCAGCCGCTGCAGTTCGGGCAAGGCAAAACCGGCCATCTCCGACTGCTCGATCAGATAGGCGCCATGCTTGTGGTAGTCGGCGTGCGAGACCAGCGTGCCGATCTCGTGCAGCCGGGCCGCCCAGGCCAAGTCGCGCCGCAGCCGGTGCAGACGTTCGGCCGGAAGGGCCTGCTGCGGGGACGATGGCCCTGCGGCCAGCTGCTCCAGCAAGGCCAGCGCCACTTGCTCGACTCGTTGCGACTGCGTCAGCTCGACACCGTAGACACTCGTCATTCGCTCGACGCTGCGAGCGCGCACATCCGTGCCCGGCACATCGCGGCCGAGCATGTCGTAGAGCACCCCCTGGCGCAGCGCGCCCTGGGCCGCCGTCATGCGCTCGATCTTGAGCAGATCGAAGATGGCCGACAGCACGCACAGACCGCCGGCGATCATCACGCGCCGGTCTTCCTTGAGGCCCTCGATATGGAGCTGATCGATTCGGCCGGCCCGGATCAGGCAGCGGCGGAACCAGTGCAGCCCGTCGCGGGTGATCACGCCCGGCGGCCAGCCGGCCGCGCTCAGCACGGCAGCCACGGTACGGACGGTTCCCGAAGCACCGTACGCCACATCCCAGTCAGTCGGAACGAACTGCGCCGCAGCTTCGTCCAGGATCGCCTTGGCCGCCACTTCGGCGGTCTGAAATGCTGCCGAGGAGAACACGCCATCGGGGAAGTAGCGCTGGCTCCAGGCCACGCTGCCGATGCGGTAGGACTCCATCGTCCCGGTCTCCAGACCGGAGCCCAGAATGAACTCGGTCGAGCGACCGCCAATATCGATCACCAGCCGGCGCTCGGGCGACTGCGGCAACAGCCGCGCCACCCCCTGATAGATCAGCCGAGCTTCTTCGCGGCCCGGAATCACCTCGATCGGAAACCCCAAAATCTCACTGGCCCGCGCCAGAAACAGATCGCGGTTGCGCGCCTCGCGCAGCGTCTGCGTGGCTACCGCGCGCACCTGCGCGGGCTCGAAACCGGCCAGCCGCTCGGCAAAGCGCGCCAGGGCCTCGAAGCCGCGCTGCATCGCCTCAGGCGTCAGGTTGCGATCGGCATCCAGGCCATTGCCGAGCCGGACAGGGTCGCGCAGCGACTCGACCCGATGAATCTGCCCGTGATCCAGCCGGCCGATTTCCAGCCGCACACTGTTGGACCCGAGATCGACCGCCGCGAGAAGTGAACCGTTTTTCATGCAGCCCAGCATAGGGGCCGCCTGTGACAAGACCGTGAAAGCGCGGCCGTGCGCGGTCAAAGATCGGCGAAGGCCGAATCCGGCCGATCGACGCGGCGGATCGGTTCTTCGTGCAGTACCAGCGTCCAGCTGGTCTTGCGCCAGGCCTCGACTTCCTCGCGCAGCAGATGGGCCGACTGCGGATAAGCCTGCGCCCACAGCGCCGGCACATCGAGCTCAAAGCTCCGCGATCCGCCCAGGCGCAGAAACAGCGCACCGTGCTCAGGGTCACGACGGGCGTGACACAGGATCACCGCCAGCCGCAACGCCAGCAGCTGATGGGCAAAGCCCTCGATATCGAAATCGACCTCCAGCTTGCTGAGCTTGCCGCGGTGGCCGAGCACCAGCTGCGCCAGCCGGCGCAACTCCGCCATCGCGAAACCGGAAGCCTCCGATTGCTCGACGATATAGGCGCCATGCTTGTGATAGCCGGTGTGCGAGACCAGCACCCCGACTTCGTGCAGACGGGCTGCCCAGCCCAGATCCTGGTGCAGGCGCACCGCTGCGGGGCTCGACAACGCCTGCCCGCCCAGCAACTGCGCCAGCATGGCCTGCGCCACTGTCTCGACCCGGCGCGCCTGTTCGGCATCGACGGCAAAGACCTTGGTCAGCCGCTCGACGCTGCGGGCCCGCACGTCCGAGACCGGCTCGTCGCGGTCGACCATGTCGTACAGAACGCCCTGACGCAGCGCGCCGGGGGTTTCGGTCAGGCGATCGATCTGCAGCACATCGAAGATGGCTAACAGCACGCACAGCCCGCCGGCGATCATGCTGCGGCGGTCTTCCTTGAGGCCTTCGAGCCGCAGCTGGTCCATTCGTCCGGCGCGCAACATGCAGCGGCGAAACCACTGAATGCCGTCGCGGGTAATCACGCCCGCGGGCCAGCCAGCAGCACTGAGCACAGCGGCCACCGTCTTGACCGTACCGGCCGAGCCGTAGGCCGCCTCCCAGTTCGCCCGGGGGAACAGCACGGCAGTCTCGTCCAGCAGCGCCTTGGCCGCCACCTCGGCGCGCTCGAAAGCGTCGCGCGAATAAATGCCTTCCGGAAAGAAGCGCTGGCTCCAGGCCACGCTGCCGATCTCATACGACTCCAGGGTCAGCGCTTCCAGCCCTTGCCCGAGAATGAACTCGGTCGAGCGCCCGCCGATGTCGATCACCAGACGGCGCTCCTGCGACTGCGGCAGCTGATGGGCCACCCCCTGATAGATCAGCCGGGCCTCTTCGCGACCGCAGATCAGCTCGATCGGGAAGCCGAGAATCTCGCCGGCCCGGCTCAGAAACAGCTCGCGGTTGCGCGCCTCGCGCAGCGTCTGGGTGGCGACCGCCCGCACCTGCATCGGGCCGAAGTTGGCCAGCCGCTCGGCAAAGCGCGCCAGCGCATCCCAGCCACGCTGCATCGCCTCGGGTGTGAGGTTGCGCTCGGCATCCAGCCCGGCGCCCAGACGCACGGCATTGCGCAGCGTCTCGACCTTGTGGATCTGTCCGTGATCAAGCCGACCAATTTCCAGCCGGATGCTGCTGGAACCCAGATCGACCGCTGCGAGAAGTGAACCGTTATGCATGGCGGTCAGCATAGCCGCTGTAGCTGACCGCCGGTGCAATCCCGACGGTTCAGATCAGCTCGCCGACCAGATCGTGACCGGACACTCCGGTGATGCGCACGCGCGAGAACTCGCCGACCTTCATGGTCTTCGAGGCCTTGGCCGGCGGCAGGATCTTGACCGTGCCGTCGATCTCTGGCGCATCGGCGTAGGTGCGGCCGACCCCGCCCTTGCGGCCCATCGCCGGTGCGCTGTCGATCAGCACCTGCATGCTCGCCCCGATGCGGCGCTGCAGCCGTTCGATCGAGACCTGCTCGGCCACCGCCATGAAGCGGGCACGGCGCTCTTCGCGCACGGCGTCGGGCAGAGCGCCCGGCAGCTCATTGGCCAGCGCCCCTTCGACCGGCGAATAGGCAAAGCACCCGGCGCGGTCGATCTGCGCTTCGCGCAGGAAATCGAGCAGGTACTCGAACTCCTCTTCGGTCTCGCCGGGGAAGCCGGCGATGAAGGTCGAGCGAATCACGATCTCCGGGCACAGCTCGCGCCAGCGTTGGATGCGCTCGAGATTCTTCTCGCCGCTGGCCGGGCGCTTCATGCGCCGCAGCACGTCGGGGTGGGCGTGCTGGAACGGCACGTCGAGGTAGGGCAGCACCAGCCCCTGGGCCATCAGCGGAATCACCTCGTCGACATGCGGATACGGATAGACGTAATGCAGCCGCACCCAGGCGCCATGCTCGCGAGCCAGCTCTCCGAGCCGGGCGACCAGATCGAGCATGCGGGTCTTGACCGGCGCGCCGTTCCAGAAGCCCGTGCGGTACTTGACATCGACGCCGTAGGCCGAGGTGTCCTGGCTGACCACCAGCAGCTCCTTGACCCCGCCTTCGAACAGCGCGCGCGCTTCGCTCAGCACATCGCCGACCGGGCGCGACACCAGATCGCCGCGCAGGCTCGGAATGATGCAGAAGGTGCAACGGTGATTGCAGCCCTCGCTGATCTTCAGATAGGCGAAGTGCTTCGGGGTCAGCTTGATGCCCGCACCCGGAATGCCGCCCGGCACCAGATCGAGGAAGGGGTCGTGCGGCTTGGGTGCGTGGGCATGAACCGCGTCCATCACCTCCTGCGTGGCGTGCGGGCCGGTGACGGCGAGCACCTTGGGGTGAATCTGCTGCACCAGATTGGCGCCGTCGGAGGCGGTACGCGCGCCCAGACAGCCGGTGACGATCACCTTGCCGTTTTCGGCCAGCGCCTCACCGATGGTGTCGAGACTTTCCTTGACCGCATCGTCGATGAAACCGCAGGTGTTGACGATCACCAGATCGGCACCCTGGAAAGTCTTGCTGGTCTGATAGCCCTCGGCGGAGAGCTGCGTCAGGATCAGCTCGGAATCGGTCAGCGCCTTCGGGCAGCCCAGGCTGACGAAGCCGATGCGGGGGGCCGCAGCCGCGCCCGCCATCGGTTGAGAGAGTTGTTGAGGTTGGGATGTTTCGCTCATGGGGCGCGATTGTCCCCGAGGTCGAGGTTCTACAGTTTCGAGCGGGGCTCCAGCAGCGAGATGACCTGAGCGCGTCCGGTCTGACGAGCGATATCGAGCGCCGAAGCCCCTTGATATTTGAGGGTGGCGTAGTTGATGCCCGACTTCTGCAGCAAGCGAACCCCGTCGACATCACCGACCAGAATCGGCACCAGAGCCAGAGGCAGTTCCTGCGCCCCAACCGTCTGATCCGGGCGAGCCCCGAGCCTGATCAGCCGCCCTGCGGTCTCGTGCTCCTGAGCCTGCAGCGCATAGGCCAGCGCCGAGACACGTTCGTTATCGCGCTGATCGATCGGCTCGCCGTTGTCCACCAAAGCCTTGAGCGCCCCGGCGGTCGCCTCACTACTGGCCAGCAAATAAAGGGGCATCGGCCCGGCGGGCAGATAGATGCGCGCCTGATTCAGCGAGGCCTGCCCCTTGGAAGACTTGCGATCCTTGGACCACAGCACGTAGTGCGCCATGCCCAGCACTTGCCGGGCTTCATCGGTTTCGCAGCCACCGCCCAGTGCCCGCTGTGCCTGCTCGGCAGCCCGGTTGGCATCTCCGCGCAGGTTCAGCAAGAAGTGCGCGTAGCGAGCCGGGTAACAGCTGCGAGCGCCATATTCAGCCGATCGTTGCCGATGCAGCACTTCCATGCCATCCAGATCCTTGCGCTGCTCCAGCAGGCGCAGCAACTTGACGTAGGCATCCTGACGGGCCCGGTCATAGGTGTCGTCGGTGGGCGGATGCTGGATCGCTATCCGGTACTTCGCCATGGCCGGCTCAATCCGGTTTTGCATCACGTACAGCTCGCCCCAGTTCGCCCAGAGCCAGAGATTGGGCGGATCAGATTTGGCCGCCTCGATGAACAGCGGCTCGGCCTTGTCATAGCGGCGCTGGTGGGCGTAGACGTAGCCCAGCAAGATCTTGGCGTTGACGCTGCCCGGCCGAATCTGCAGCGCGGAAGACAGCAGGTTTTCGGCCTGATGCAGCCCTTCCGGCCCCCAGCGGGTTTTCATCGCCACCCGGGCCAGCTCCACATAACCGGCATCGAGTTGCGGGTCGCGGGTGATGATTCGCTCAAGAATCAGCTTGGCCTGGGCCAGCGTGGAGTCCTCGCTCTGATCGATCAGGCCCACGGCTTCGGCCAGAAGCTCGTCAACCGGATCGATCGCCAAATGCCGATCTCTGGACCAGGTCCACCAGTCAGGCCAGTCGATGGTGTACTGGAGGGTGCTGGATTTCCCTGCTTCGATTCCCTGGTAGATCGTCACAGAGACTGATCGGGTTCGCACCGCATTTCCCCCGGGATGCATCAGCTCAAACTTCGCGTGATGCGCACCGCGCTCCAACTCCACGGAACTCAATGGCACGAGTTGGCCTTCGGCTCCTTGACCCCGCTTATCTGCATGCTGACTGATCCGAAAATTCGAGATGAGTGGATCGCCGTGAAAGACGTAATCGAATTCCACGATCCACTGGCCCTGGGCATTGCGGTGGATCTTGAGCGGACCGATTACGTCACGTGGGTCTGGCTTCCACGCTGACGGGGCCGAAACCGGCGGACGCGCAGGCTCTGCGGCGTAAACCAGGGCAGAACCCTGCAAGATCAGCCCGACCGGCAATGCCATCAGCCCGTGTTTGACACGACGGCTGAACACCCAAAAATCGCTGACAGAAGCCACGCTGTCCCCCTGCACCCTGGGTGGGTGCTGCGTGAGTTAAATGGGCGGCCAGCATAGCCCGAAAAAAGGGCTTATCCCCCCGCCAGCAGCTTGTGAATCAACTCGGGTGTTGTGCTGGCGCCGGTCTTGCGGATCAGGCGGGCGCGGTAGACGTCGACCGTGCGGGGGCTGATGCCAAGCTTGCGGCCGATCTGCTTGCTGGTGTCGCCTTCGACCAGCAGCGCCGCGATTTCGCGCTCGCGGGGGGTGAACTCCACCTTCAGCACCCGCTGCGAGGACAGGTCCTCAAAGCTCCAGATGCCGGTGGCATGCGGGTTGGAGGCGTCGAGCGCCCGGCCCGAGACGTGGCACCAGAACAGCTCGCCGTTCATGCGCTTCATCACCCGCTCGTCGGCATAGCGGCCGTCCGCCCCGAGGCTGGCGACGATGCGCGCGCCGGTGCGTTCGTATTCGGCCGAGCTCGGGTACAGCACCTCGAAGGAGCGGCCGACCAGCATCTCGCGGGTCGCGCCGAACATCGCCAGCACCTGCTGATTGCAATCGACCATCAGCCGGTTGCGCGAGAACA
>DALYHR010000098.1:0-7471 GCA_031970775.1 Burkholderiaceae bacterium
GTCGACCCCAAGGAAGCCCGGCGCCAGCGCTATCGCGGCCACAGCCGCTGAGTCGTATCCAAACCGATCCAATTCATTGCAAGAAGGAAATTCCCCATGATGACGATGTCGTCGATGGAACAGATCGATATCGCCGCTGCAGTGGCTCGCGCCCTGGCCGAGGACATCGGCGGCGGTGATGTGACCGCCCGACTGGTGGACGCCTCAAAGACCGCCCGCGCCCGACTGATCACCCGCGAAGACGCGGTGTTGTGCGGCCGGCCCTGGTTCGACGCCGTGTTCGCCGCGATCGACCCGTCAGTGCGCATCGAGTGGTTGGCTTCCGAAGGCGATCGCGTCGCCCCCGATCAGGTGCTGTGCCGCATTGAGGGTCCAGCCCGGGCGCTGCTGACCGGCGAGCGCAGCGCGATGAACTTCCTGCAGACGCTTTCGGCTACTGCGACGGTGACGCGCCGCTTTGCCGACACCGTGGCGCACACCGACTGCCGCATCGTCGATACCCGCAAGACCCTGCCGGGTCTGCGGCTGGCGCAAAAGTACGCGGTGCGCTGCGGCGGCGGTGCCAACCACCGCATCGGCCTGTACGACGGCATCCTGATCAAGGAAAACCATATCGCTGCAGCGGGGGGCATTCAGGCAGCAATCCGGGCGGCCCGTGCGCTGGGTGCTGGCGTGCCGCTGATGACCGAGGCCGAGACGCTCGATGAAGCACGTCTTGCGCTGGCCGAGGATGTCGACCTGCTGCTGATCGACGACTTCTCGCTGGAGCAGATCCGCGAAGCCGTCGCGCTGACCCGCGCGCACCGTGCAGCGGGCGGCCGCACCGTGGTCGAGTACTCGGGCGGAGCCAGCCTTCAGACCATCGTGCCGATTGCCGAATGCGGGGTCGACCGCATCTCGGTCGGTTCGATCACCAAGCATGTTTCGGCAGTCGATCTATCGATGCGCGTGATCGACTAAGAGCGACCCAAAAATTCCGCGTGCCGCGACGCCTCAATCCTGCGGGTCGTCTTCCGCCAGCCGGCTGGCCGGCCCGAACATCTCGCCGGCGCGGTAGTAGCCCAGCACGCTGGCCACCGAGCGATGGCCGGTCAGCGCCATCGTCTCGGCCAGCGGAATCTGCTGCTGTGCCGCTTCGGTCACAAAGCCGCTGCGCAGCGAGTGGGCTGAATAGCCGACATCGCCCAGCCCGGCCAGCTCCGAGCGCTGCCGCACGATGTCGCGCACGGCCGCAGCAGCCAATGGCTCGGCAATCACGTCCCCACGGCGGATACGCCTAAAAAGGGCACCTTCTCGAATCCCCTGGGCTGCCATCCGGTCCAGCCAGAGGGCAAGCGCCTGCGCCGCGCGCCCGGCAATCGGCTTGTGGTCCTGCGGGTCGGGTCGACCGCCCGGGTTGGTCTTGGACGCCCCCAATCGGAAGATGTAGCGCGGCTCGGCCGCACCTGTGCGGACGGAGCCTGCGGCCT
Source organism: Burkholderiaceae bacterium (assembly GCA_031970775.1). GTDB lineage: Bacteria > Pseudomonadota > Gammaproteobacteria > Burkholderiales > Burkholderiaceae_C > Sphaerotilus. The sequence goes on from DALYHR010000098.1 coordinate 1,470, forward strand.
GCAGCTGCGCGAAGGTTGCTGCCGTGACTTCCGAGCGCCGGCGTCCCCCGCTGGCCCAGGCGAATAACAGCAAAGCGCGGTCGCGTACCCCACGCAGCGAATCGTCGCAGGTCTCGAGCAGCGCCTCGAGCGGTTCCCGCGTCAGGGCCGGGCGCGGCTCCGGGCGTTCGCCACGTCGCGCCGTCGCCCGCCGGGTGCGTTGCAGCAACTGCCTCACCGCTGGGTGGTCGCAGGGGTTCTCCAGCCCTTGCAGCCGGTGAAGCGCCGACAGCACCCGCAACCGATGCAGGACGGTGTTGAGTTTTGGCGACTCGGCACCGAACCCCCGCCGCTGCATCTCCTCGCGAACTTCGATCGGCATCAACGGCCGAATCTCCCCTTCGGACTGTCGACTGCCGACGTGGTCAAGCACGAACTGAACAACGGTTTCGGTCGCCACGGGCAGGGGCAGGGTCTGCTCGTAACGAATCTGATGCCAGGTCATCCAGTAGCGCAGGGCACTTTGATAGCTCCGCCGGGTGTGGGCGGATTCACCGTCCAACATCAACGATTTCAAGGCGGTTTCCGCCCCGGGAAGTAGGGCTGCGATGTCAACATCAGCAGTCTTATTGTTATTATTTATACGTTGTATGTATGATTTCATATGTGTATTACAATGATTGAGTCTTATTGTCACGATAAGCATTCATTATCGTGACTAAACAAGTGCAAGGTAGCACAAGGAACCGCAATGGCACGAGGAATCACGGCAGAAGACGTCTGGCAGGCCGCCGATGATCTGGTGATGGACGGTCAACGACCAACCATCGAGCGGGTGCGACAAAAAATCGGGCGCGGTTCACCCAACACGGTCAGTCCCCATCTCGATGCATGGTTCGAAAGGTTGGGAGAGCGACTGCAGGCTGCAGCAGCCAACCCGGATCACACTCGCGCAGCCATGCCATCCTTTGACCATGCCGATCCCGCGCCGGAGCCCTGGTTGCTGGCGGCACAGCAGCTTTGGGCCGAAGCCCTGGAGTTGGCGCGAGTTCAGGCCAAAACCCGAGTGGACGCCGAGATGGCCGAGACCCGTCAGGCGTTGGCAGAGCAGTCTGCGGCACTAGTCAGTCAGCAACTGACGCTTGATGCAGCCGAAGCCGACCTGCAGGCCCGCACCGAGGGATTCCGTCAGGCGTTGAACCTGAGCGAACAGCAGCTCCACGAACTGCGGCAAGACCGGGAGCGGATGCTTGCGCAGATCGATCGCCTTCAGCACGAACGCAACCAACTCGATGAGGCGCTGCAGTCCCTGCAGACTCAATCGGCTCAGGAGCGCGCGCTGCAGCAAACCCGATCGATTGAGCAGGAGCGCTACTGGCAGTTGGAAGTGGAGCGCAGTCGCGAAAGGGCGCGCATCCTGTCTCAGGATGCCGATTCAGTGCGACTGGAATTGAGTCAAGTCCGTGTCGAGCACCAGGAGCGCGTGCGCACCGACCAGAGGGAAATTCATCAACTTCAGTTGGCGCTGTCGGGTGCCCAAGCGCTGATTGCGGCCCAGCAAAAACGCGAAAGCCGCCAGGAGAGGGACCCGATTCAGCGATTAAAACGCCGTCGAGATGCCTTGAAGGGGCTTTGATTTGACATAATATACATCGTCATGCATTGAAGATGGGTCGGGTGCGGGCACAATGTGCTCCGCCATGAACATCATCATCCTGGACGACTATCAGGACTCGGTCCGCAAGCTGCAATGCTTTCAGCGACTCGAAGGCCACAACCCCAAGGTCTACACCAACACGGTCAAGGGCATCGGGCAACTCTCAGTGCGACTCAAGGACGCCGAGGTGATTGTCGCGATCCGGGAGCGCACGCATTTTCCCCGACTGTTGCTCGAAAAATTGCCGCGTCTGCGTCTGATCGCGCAGACCGGTCGAGTCGGCGCCCACATTGATCTTGAGACATGTACCCGTATGGGTATTGCGGTGACTGAGAGCCAAGGGGATCCAGTGGCGCCGGCTGAGTTGACCTGGTCATTGATCATGGCCGCGACCCGGCGTCTGCCCCAGTACATCGGCAATCTCAAGCACGGTGCCTGGCAGCAGTCCGGCCTTCGGGCCGGCTCGATGCCGCCAAATTTTTGCCTGGGGACCACGCTACGTGGCAAGACCCTCGGGGTCTGGGGCTATGGCCGGATCGGTCGGCTGGTCGCCGGGTACGGCAAGGCCTTCGGGATGGATGTGCAGATCTGGGGCAGCGAATCGTCCCGCCAGGAGGCCGTGGCCGATGGTTTTGCTGTGGTCGACAGCAAGGACGCTCTGTTTGCCACGAGCGATGTGCTCACGGTCCACCTGCGCCTGACCGATGAGACCCGTGGCTGTATCGGGCCTTCAGACTTTAGCCAGATGAAGCCGACGTCCTTGTTCGTCAACACCTCGCGGGCTGAACTGATCGAGGAAAACGCCCTGGTCACCGGACTCAATCGCGGGCGTCCGGGCCTGGCGGCCGTGGACGTCTTCGAAAGCGAACCGATTCTGCAGGGCCACCCCCTGCTGAGGCTCGAGAACGCGGTCTGCACGCCGCATATCGGCTACGTCGAGCAGGCCAATTTCGAGCGGTTCTTTAACGCTGCGTTCGACAACGTGCTGAACTTCCTCAATGGAACGCCAACCAATTTGATGAACCCGGAAGCCCTGCGCAACCGGATCTGACCGGGTTCTCTGGCCGATGAATCAGGCCTTGCGCGGCACGAGGTCGAAGCCGACCCCGGTGGCTGAGACCTTCATCGCGCCGGGCATCAACCCGACGGCATCGAGAGTGCGGACCATCGAGTCGGGCACGGTGTGCACCTTGTAGCCCTCGAGCACCTTTTCGACCAGCAGGCCGCCGACTTTCTCGACCTGCGGGGCGATGAGGCTGGGCACGCCCGGCAAGGCGAGCTTGTCGGAGTTCACCGAGGCCAGACGCAGCGAGTTGTCGCCGGGCTCATAGCGCAGACCGCTGCTGATGCCGAATTGGCCGCTAAAGCTGCGATTGATGAAGCGGTTTTCGCTCAGCGACATATCCAGCTCGGTGCCGATCCGGTTGGCGGCCGGGTTCAGAGCCAGTTTGGGCAGCGCCAGGCCGACATCGAAGTAGTCAAGCAGCTTGCGCTTGAGCGGGAAGAAGCCCGCCATCGATTCGCGCAGCTTCTCGAGGCTGAGTTCATAGCCCTTGAGCGCCTTTTCAAGCCCGGCACACCCCGTCAAGGGCACGGAAGCCGCCACCAGCAGGGTCACGCCGCCGCCGATACTGATGCGTCGCAGCGCTTCGCGGCGGGAAAAACGCGGGTCCATCGAGTCATTCGTCAGATTCATGGTCGGGCCTTTGGCGGGTTCGGGTCAGTTGGAGGGGGTCGGAATTCGACAGCGTCGTCATCATGCCGCAACAGAAGCGTCACACAGGCGCAACATTACTGACCAATCAGTCATTTAGAATAGGGGCATGTCCCCTGCCCCCGCCCCGTCCTCGCCGACCCACCATCGCCGCAAGGCCGAGCGACCGCATGAGCTGCTCGACGCGGCCTTGCAGCTGTTTGTCGAAAAAGGCTATGCCGCCACCAGTGCGGCCGAGGTGGCCCAGATGGCGGGAGTCTCCAAGGGCACGCTGTATCTCTATTACCCGAGCAAGCAGGATCTTCTCAAGGCGGTGATTCGGCAGTTCATGACAGCCGAAATTGCGTCGGGTGCGCAGCAGTTGGACGAATTCCAGGGCAACAGCGCCGAAGCCCTGCGCCAGTTTGTGGCGGAGTGGTGGTTGAAGCTTTTGGCCAGTCCGGCCTCGGGGGTCTTCAAGATCGTGATGACCGAGGTGCGCAATTTTCCGGAGATCGGCCCCTTCTATCTCGACGAGGTGGTCGGTCCGGGCGAGCGTCTGATCGGCGACATCCTGCGCCGTGGCGTGGCCGCCGGGGAGTTTCGACCGATGGACGAGTCGGAACTGGCCTTGCGCATCAAGCTGATCGCCACCCCGCTGGTCATGCAATGCATCAGCAAACACTCCGTGGCGCTGTGTCGGCCTGAGCCAGAAGGCGAGGCTGAACGATTCGTGCGCACCCATCTCGAGTTGCAGATTCAGGGATTGCAGCGGCTCTGAGCCGGTTGCAATCCCTCGTCATTTCTATCGTTTCAAGAGTCGATTCCCATGCCTCGTATTTCGCGCAAGGTCCTCGTGACCACCCTGGTGGTGGGTGCTGTCGTCGTAGTCGGTGCCGGTCGCGCCATGCAGGCCCGCAAGGCGGCTGACCCCGCGGCCGCTCAGAATGCCGCCGCCGCTGCTTCAGGTCCGCGGCAGGCCGCCCTGGAGTTGGTGGCTGCGGATCTGCTCAGCGTCAAGCCGATCGAACTGGCTCGCACGGTGCCGGTCTCGGGTAGTCTGCGCGCCAGCCGCAGCGCCATCGTCAAGGCCAAGGTAGCCGGTGAGTTGCTGCAGCTCGACCCGCGCGAAGGCGACAGCGTGCGCGCCGGCCAGGTGATCGGCCGTATCGACACCACCGAGCTTGATTTGAAGCTGCGTCAGGCCGAGCAAAGCGCCCTGGCGGCCCGTGCGCAGGCCGGCATCGCCCGCCGGCAGCTCGACAACAACCGCGCGATGGTGGCGCAGGGCTTTATCTCGGCCACGGCGCTCGACACTTCACTGGCCAACGATCAGTCGGCGCAGGCCAATCTGCAGGCCGCGCAGGCCGGGGTCGAGCTGGCCCGCAAGGCGCTGGCCGATGCCCGCTTGACTGCGCCGATCGGCGGGCAGATCTCGCAGCGGCTGGCTCAGCCGGGCGAGCGGGTTGCGGTCGACGGCAAGTTGCTGGAGATCATCGACCTCGCCAGCCTGGAGCTGGAAGCGGCCTTGTCGCCTGAGGATGCCGGCCCGGTGCGGGTCGGGGCGACCGCCCTGCTCCAGATCGAAGGTCAAAGTGCGCCGGTGACGGCTCGGGTGGCCCGGATCAACCCGGCCACACAGACCGGAACCCGGGCAGTGCTGGTGTACCTCGCGGTGCCGGCCACCACGGGTCTGCGCGCCGGGCTGTTCGCCCGCGGCTCGGTTGAGCTGGGCCGACAGCAGACGTTGGCGGTGCCACGCAGCACCGTGCGCATTGACGAACCCAAGCCCTACGTGATCGTGCTGGAGGGCGATTCCCTCAAGCATCGCGAAGTGGTGCTGGGCGCTGCCGGCCGAGAAGCCCGGGCCGAGGAAGAAAGCATCGAGATTCGCAGCGGTCTGAGCAGCGGCGAGCGCATCCTGCGCGGCGCGCTCGGCCCGGTGACCCACGACACCCCGGCGCGTCTGCGCTGATCCCTCATCCCTTCCCGCTGACCCGGTTCGGGACGAAAGGCTTCTCTCCCCATGTGGTTCACCCGCGTCTCCATCTCCAACCCCGTCATGGCCACCATGGTCATGCTGGCCCTGGTCGTGCTGGGCCTGTTTTCGCTGCAGCGCCTCAAGGTCGATCAATTCCCGGACATCGACTTCCCGACCGTGGTGGTCTCGGTCGACTATCCCGGCGCATCCGCCGAGGTGATCGAAACTGAAGTCACCCGCAAGGTCGAGGAAGCGGTCAACTCGCTGGCCGGCATCAATCAGCTCAACTCGCGCAGCTACGCCGGCACCTCGGTGGTGATCATCCAGTTCAACCTGTCGATGGATAGCCGCAAGGCGGCCGAAGATGTGCGCGAGAAGCTCGCCATTCTCAAGCCGCTGCTGCGCGAAGAGGTCAAGGAGCCCAAGGTTCAGCGCTTCGACCCGGCCAGCCGCCCCATCTGGACGGTGGCCCTGAGCTCACCGGACAACAGCCGCTCCGCCATGGAGCTATCGACCTGGGCGGATCAGGTCCTGACCAAGCGGCTGCAGAACGTGCGCGGCGTCGGCTCCGCAGCACTGGTCGGCGCCGTCAAGCGCGAGGTCAACATCTATCTGCGTCCGGATGCGATGGAATCGGCCGGCGTCAGCGTCGAGCAGATTGCGCAGGCCGTGCGCACCGAAAACCAGGAACT
>DALYHR010000099.1:0-7424 GCA_031970775.1 Burkholderiaceae bacterium
CGTCCTGCGCGACCGCTCCACTACCCATCGGCAAGGCCACCGTGGCGGTGCCGATACTGAGAATGCTGATCTGCTCGGCGGAAACACCATTGGCCAGTGCCTCGGTCAGCCCGGCCATCACCGGGTTGTTGTAACCGGCGATCGCGCCGTCCCAGAACTTGCGCCCCTGGAACGCCGGAGTCGCGAATTCGGCCGGGTGATCGAAGTAGCGCACCGGCGCCGTGCTGGAGGCGTGCAGTGCCTCGGCCAGGGTCGGGCTGGCGGCGTCGGCCTGAGCGTCATCGAGCGCTGCGCCATTGCTGGCAGCGCTGTGGACGTCGGAGCGAAACAGCACGGCGCGCTGCCGCATGAAGTCAAAGGCAACGAACAGCAATTTCGGCAGCTGCGCATCGCGACCGAAACGCGACAGCGGTGCGTCGGCATCAAGCGCCTGGCCGGCGGCAGCGGCCTGCCGGTTGAGGATGGCGCGAATGCCCTGGAGCTTGTCGGCCGTGCTGTAGCGCGAGACATGCGGCAGCCTGTGGCTGTGAAAGAGCTGCTCGCGCACCGCCTGATCCATGAAGGCGGCGACGATCTGCGCCGGGCTCATGTCCATCGCAAGACAGCCGGTCACCAGCGTGCCGCCCGAGTTGGCCACAACCAGATCGAAGTGGCTGAGGATCTCGCGTCCGGGGGTCCGGGCGCCGAAGATTTCACCCAGCGCCCGCGCCTCGATCATCGCCCACGACCCGCCGCCATCCAGGCTCAGGATCCTTTTGTACTGGCTTCCGTACTTGTCACGCATGGCCGCATCCTCCGAAAACAGGGTCCCGGCACTCTACCGGGCCGGAGTGCGGATGCAGGCTCAGCCGACGCGCAGTCTTCGTGCCATCTGCAACGCGGCGATCAGGCTGGCGGGGTCGGCGCTGCCGGTGCCGGCACGGTCAAACGCCGTGCCGTGATCCGGGCTGGTGCGGATGAAGGGCAGCCCCAGCGTGACGTTGACCCCGTCGTCGAGACCGAGGTACTTGACCGCAATCAGGCCGTGGTCGTGGATCATCGACACCACCAGATCGAACTCGCCCTGGCGGGCGCGCATGAACACTGTGTCGGGCGCATGCGGGCCGCTGGCATCGATGCCTTCGGCGCGTGCCGCGGCCACCGCAGGAGCGATGAAGCGGATTTCCTCGTCGCCAAATAGCCCGCCCTCGCCGGCGTGCGGGTTCAGCCCAGCCACCGCAATGCGCGGCTTCGGCTGCCCCCACAGCCGTGCGCTGTGGTGGGCGATGCGCACGGTCGACAGCACCGCCTCGAAGTCCAGCTGCGCCAGCGCCTCGCGCAGCGAGCAATGCACCGTCACCAGCACCGTCTTGAGCGCCGGGTTGGCCAGCATCATGCGCACGTCGGCCGGGTGACCCTCGGGGTGGGCCTCGGCCGCCAGCATCTCGGTGTGACCGGGGTAAGGCTCGCCGGCCGCGGCCAGCGCTTCCTTGTGGATCGGCGCCGTCACCAGCCCGGCAGCCAGGCCCTGGCGCGACCAGGCCACCGCGCTGCGGATGCAGGCGGCCGCCGCCTGACCGTTCCGCGCGTCGATTGCACCGAAGGGCAGTTCAGCCAGCGCCCGCCCGTCCTGCGGGCTGTACCCGGACGGCCGCAGCAGCGGCAGACAGCCGGCCGGCACCTGCGCCAGATCGGCCGGATGCTCGATCAGCGCCAGCGGCAGGGCCGGCACATCTGCGCGCGGGCGCAGCAGCCGGGCGGCGCGCAGCATCACCGCCGGCTCGGCCACCACCACCGTATCGGGCCGGCCTTCGGCATCGCTCAGCGCGCCGCCCTGGAAGGCCTTGACGATGATCTCCGGGCCGATGCCGGCGGCATCGCCCATCGTCAGCAGGAAGGGAGGACGGGCGGCGGCGTTCGGCATGGGTTCAGTTCGGCAAGGGAAGGAGTGCATGTCAGTGCCGTATGTATATGTATTAGCGCGAGACCGGACGCCGGGCTTCGAAGTCCTGGCGCACGACCCGCGGCGAGTCGGCGCGGCGGCGATGGTCGCTCCAGTGCTGACGCCAGGCCCGTGCGCCCGGCAGTCCATTCCACAGCCCGAGCGCGTGGCGCATTGCAGTCAGCCAGGGCGTGCCGCGCTGATGCAGCGTCTCCAGATGCTCGATCCAGGCGGCCTCGACGGCGCTGCGGTCCGCCGACGGGTCGGCCTCAGCGCCGAGAAAGCGCGAGTCCCAGTCCGCCATCAGCCAGGGCTCGTGATAGGCCTGCCGGCCAACCATTACGCCGTCGACCTCGCTCAAATGCGCTTCGATCTCGGCGTTGCTGCGCACCCCGCCGTTGAGCACGATCGTCAAGTGCGGGAACTCACGCTTGAGCCGGTAGACAAAGCCGTAGCGCAGCGGTGGCACCTCGCGGTTTTCCTTGGGCGAGAGGCCCTGCAGCCAGGCGTTGCGTGCGTGGACGATGAAGACCTCGCAGCCGGCCTCGGCCACCGTGCCGACAAAGTCGCGCACGAAGTCGTAGCTCTCGATGCGGTCAATGCCGATGCGGTGCTTGACCGTGACCGGCAGATCGGCGCCGACCGCGTCGCGCATCGCCTTGACTCCATCGGCCACCAGACCGGCCTCGTTCATCAGGCAGGCACCAAAGGCGCCGCGCTGCACCCGCTCGCTCGGGCAGCCGCAGTTCAGGTTGATCTCGTCGTAGCCCCAGCGTTGCGCCAGCCGGGCGCAGGCAGCCAGATCGGCCGGCTCGCTGCCGCCGAGCTGCAGCGCCAGCGGGTGCTCTTCGGGGTCGAAATCGAGATGGCGGTGCTGATCGCCGTGCAGCAGCGCGCCGGTGGTCACCATCTCGGTATAGAGCCGGGTCTGCCGGGTCAGCAGCCGATGGAAGCGCCGGCAATGCCGGTCGGTCCAGTCCAGCATCGGCGCAACACTCAGGCGCCAGGGGTTGACCGGGTGGACAGGGGTGGATTCGGAGGCCGGCAGCAGATTCATAAGGGGGTGGATTGTCTCCTACGCCCCGAGCCCTTCCTACCGCTGCCGCTGCCGCAGCGCCAGCACCTCGTTGCCGATCAGTGCGGCCAGCACCAGCGCACCGCCGATCAGGGTGGCGCTGCCCGGGGCTTCGCCGGCGCCGAGCCAGGCCCACAGCACACCGAACACCACTTCGAGCAGCCCCAGCAGTGCGATCTCGGGCGCTGGTAGCACCCGGGTCAGCCGCACCACCAGCAGGCAGGGCAACGCCAGCTGAAAAGCGCCCAGCCCGGCCAGCAGGCCCAGATCGTGCAGCGAGGCGCGCAGCGGCTGACCGCTGACCGTCAGCACGGCCCAGGTCGCCGCTGCCGAGAACAGGCCGCCGATCAGCACCGCAGGCAGCATGTCGGGGGCGGTCGGCACTTCAGCACCGGCGTCGTCGTCGGGGCTGCGGTGCACCCGGGGCGGATAGCCGCGGTGCGACACCTTCTGCAGCAGGGTGAAATTGAGCGCGCCGGCCAACGGCACGGCCAGGGAAATCAGCAGGCCCAGGCTGCGGGTGGAGGACGAGATTGAAGACGCGCCGCTGTCCTGCCCGAACAGGGCGATGGCGGCGATGCCGAGCCCGCCCAGCGCGATCGCGCCCCAGGTGCGAGGCGGCAGGCGGTGATGCAGAAACAGCCGGGCGAACAGCGCCGTCACCAGCGGGCCCAGAGCCATCGTCACCAGCACGTCCGCCACCCGGGTCAGCATCATCGCGGCCATGAAGGCGGTGAACATCACCGACCAGCAGGCCCCAGAGAGCCACAGCGCGCGGCCACCGCGGCGCAGAGTGCGCCAGAAGGCAGCGCCCTGCAGCACCGGCAGGGCCACCGCCAGCGTCAGCGCCGTGAAGGCACTGCGCCAGAAGGTCACTTCCAGACCGCGGGCACTGTCGAGGTGGCGGCTGACCACCCCGGCGGTGCTCCACAGCAGCGTGGCCAGCACCATCAGGGCGACGGCGCGGCCGTGGCGGTGCGACATGGCGCGGCCCGGAAGTTCCTTGATCAGACCAACGACTTAGTTGGCCGATTCGCGCGAAGCGCGCTTGCGGTCGTGTTCCTTCAGGAAGCGCTTGCGCAGGCGGATCGACTTCGGCGTGATCTCGACCAGTTCGTCGTCGTCGATGAAGTCGACGCCGTATTCGAGCGTCAGGTCGATCGGCGGGGTGATCTTGATCGCGTCTTCCTTGCCGCTGACGCGGAAGTTGGTCAGCTGCTTGGTGCGGGTGGCGTTGACGACCAGATCGTTGTCGCGGCTGTGGATGCCGACGATCATGCCTTCGTAGACCGGATCGTTGGCCTTGACGAACATGCGGCCGCGGTCATCGAGCTTGCCCAGGGCGTAGGTGAAGATTTCGCCGTCGTCCATCGAGATCAGCACGCCGTTCTTGCGGCCGCCGATCTCGCCCTTGTGGGCTTCGTAGCCGTCGAAGATCGACGAGATCAGGCCCGAGCCGCGCGTCAGGTTCATGAACTCGTTGCTGAAACCGATCAGGCCGCGGGCCGGAATGCGGTATTCGAGGCGCACGCGGCCATGGCCGTCCGGCTCCATGTTGACCAGATCGCCCTTGCGCAGACCGAGGGCCTGCATCACGCCACCCTGGTGTTCTTCTTCCACGTCGGCGGTGACCAGCTCCATCGGCTCGCACTTGACGCCGTCGATGTCCTTGAACATCACGCGCGGCTTGGAGACGGCCAGCTCGTAGCCTTCACGGCGCATGTTTTCCAGCAGGATGGTCAGGTGCAGTTCGCCCCGGCCACAGACCTCGAAGATGCCGTCTTCGTCGGTTTCCTTGACGCGCAGCGCGACGTTGTGCTGCAGCTCCTTTTGCAGACGGTCCCAGATCTGGCGGCTGGTGACGTACTTGCCTTCGCGACCGGCCAGCGGGCTGGTGTTGACGCAGAAATTCATCGTCAGCGTCGGCTCATCGACCTTGAGCATCGGCAGCGGCGCCGGGTTGGTCGGGCTGGTGACGGTGACACCGATGCCGATGTCTTCGAGACCGTTGATCAGCACGATGTCGCCGGGGCCGGCTTCGGTGACCTGGAAGCGGTCCAGACCCTGGAAGGTCAGCACCTGATTGATGCGGCCCTTGACCGACTTGCCTTCCGGCCCTTCCATCACCAGCACGTCCATGCCGGGCTTGATGGTGCCCTGGCTGATACGGCCCACGCCGATGCGGCCGACGAAGGTGGAGAAATCAAGCGCCGAGATCTGCAGCTGCAGCGGGGCTTCCGGATCGCCCTTTTGCGGCGGCACGTGCTTCAGAACCGTGTTGAACAGGGCCGACATGTCGGGGCCCCACTGCTCGCCCGGTGCGCCTTCTTCCATCGAAGTCCAGCCGTTGATGCCCGAGGCGTAGACCACGGGGAAGTCGAGCTGCTCGTCGGTGGCGCCGAGCTTGTCGAACAGGTCAAAGGCGGCGTTGATCACGGCGTCCGGCTTGGCACCCGGCTTGTCGACCTTGTTGACCACCACGATCGGCTTCAGGCCCAGGGCCAGCGCCTTCTTGGTGACGAAGCGGGTCTGGGGCATCGGGCCTTCCTGCGCGTCGATCAGCAGCACCACGCCGTCGACCATCGACAGGGCGCGTTCCACTTCACCGCCGAAGTCGGCGTGGCCCGGGGTGTCGACGATGTTGATGTGGGTGCCTTCCCAGCTCACGGCGCAGTTCTTGGCCAGGATGGTGATGCCACGCTCGCGTTCGATGGCGTTGCTGTCCATCACGGTGTCGACGACCTTCTCGTGCTCGGCGAAGGTGCCGCTCTGACGCAGAAGTTGGTCGACCATCGTGGTCTTGCCATGGTCGACGTGGGCGATGATGGCGATGTTGCGGATCTGTTTGCTCATGGGGTTTGCGCCAGCGCTACAGCGTCCGGAGCGGACGACAGCAGAGACTGGACTTCGGGAGGACTGAGAAGACGATCGGCGATCAGCTCGCCGGCGGTGATGTGGGCGGCGCCCAGAAAGGCACGCCCCTCGGGCGGACCGTAGACCCGAACCGCCGCAGCGTCGGGTTGCCGGACGCGGCGCCGCAGTCCGGACAGAAAACGTCCTGCCTCATCGGCAGGCAGGTTGACCACCGGCCAGTCGGCCAGCAGCACATCGGGGGGCAGCAGCAGCGCACGGCGCTGTGCTTCATCGAGCGTCAACAGCTGCTCCAGCGTCACGGCCTGTTCCAACTGCACCGGACCGCTGCCGAGCCGGCGCAGACCGATCAGATGAGCGCCACAGCCCAGCGCCTCGCCGATGTCTTCGGCCAGCGTGCGGATATAGGTGCCTTTGCTGCAGCTCACGTCGAGGGTCAGTTGGTCGGGCTGCTCAGGCTGCCACGCCACGATGTCAATGGCGTGAATCGTGATACGCCGCGGCGTGCGCTCGACCTCGATGCCGGCGCGGGCGTATTCGTACAACGCCTTGCCGTCCTTCTTGAGCGCCGAGAACATCGGCGGCAGCTGATCGATCTCGCCGGTCAAGCGGGCACAGGCGACTTCGATCGACGCACGATCGACTTGCACCGGACGCTCGCGCAAGACCTCGCCTTCGAGGTCACCGCCAGCGCGGGTCTGGCCGAGTTGCAGCGTGGCGCGGTAGGTCTTGTCGGCGTCGAGGCTGACCTGGCTGAACTTGGTGGCGGCGCCAAAGCACAGAGGCAGCAGCCCGGTGGCCAGCGGGTCGAGCGTGCCGGTATGGCCGCCCTTGACAGCGCGCAGCAGTCCCTTGCACTTCTGCAGGGCATCGTTGCTGGTCCAGCCCAGCGGCTTGTCGAGCAGCAGCACGCCATGCACCGACTCTCGGCGCTGGCGGGGTGGGCGCTGCTCGCTGGCCGCGGCGGCGGGGGAATCAGTCCTCGCGAGCACGGTTGGCGTTGGCCTGGTTGATCAGCGCGCTGAGCTCAGCAGCCCGCTCGGTGGTGCGGTCGAAGTGGAAGTGCAGCGTCGGCACGGTATGGATCTTCAGACGCTTGAACAGACCGTTACGCAGGAAGCCTGCCGCCTCGTTGAGGGCTTCTTCGCAAGCCTGCGGTTCCCCCACCAGCACCGAGAAATAGACGCGGGCATGGGCGTAGTCAGGCGTGATCTCGACCGCGCTCAGGGTGCACAGTCCGATGCGCGGGTCTTTCAGCTCGCGGATCAGCTCCGACAGATCGCGCTGGATCTGGTCGGCGATACGAAAGCTGCGATTCGGCGTGGACGATTTGTGTCGCATGGACAAGATTCCTCAGGATGCGGGGGAGCCGATCAAGCAAAAAGCCCCGCCGACGCTGCGGCGGGGCTGTCCGGCCAGGGCCGCTGCGTTTTACAGCGTGCGAGCCACTTCCTTGATCTCGAAGACTTCCAGGATGTCGCCTTCGGCGATATCGCTGTAGCCCTTGAGCTTGATACCGCACTCGAAGCCTTCCTTGACTTCCTTGACATCGTCCTT
>DALYHR010000100.1:0-7375 GCA_031970775.1 Burkholderiaceae bacterium
CCAAGGCCCACAGCGGTCTGTCGGTGTTCGCTGGTGTGGGCGAGCGTACCCGTGAAGGGAACGACTTCTATCACGAAATGGCCGACTCGGGCGTCGTGAACCTGGACAACCTGAGCCAGTCCAAGGTGGCCATGGTTTACGGCCAGATGAACGAGCCCCCGGGCAATCGTCTGCGCGTGGCCCTGACCGGTCTGACCATCGCGGAATCGTTCCGTGACGAAGGCCGTGATGTGCTGTTCTTCGTGGACAACATCTACCGTTACACGCTGGCCGGTACCGAAGTGTCCGCTCTGCTGGGTCGTATGCCGTCCGCCGTGGGCTATCAGCCGACGCTGGCCGAAGAAATGGGCCGTCTGCAAGAGCGCATCACTTCGACCAAGGTCGGTTCGATCACCTCGATCCAGGCCGTGTACGTGCCTGCCGATGACTTGACCGACCCGTCGCCCGCTACGACCTTCGCCCACTTGGACGCCACCGTGGTGCTGTCGCGTGACATCGCCTCGCTGGGTATCTACCCGGCCGTGGATCCGCTGGACTCGACCTCGCGTCAGATCGACCCGAACGTCATCGGCGAAGAGCACTACACCACCACCCGTTCGGTGCAGGCCATCCTGCAGCGTTACAAGGAACTGCGCGACATCATCGCCATTCTGGGTATGGACGAACTGGCACCGGAAGACAAGCTTGCCGTGGCTCGCGCCCGTAAGATCCAGCGCTTCCTGTCGCAGCCGTTCCACGTGGCCGAAGTGTTCACCGGCTCGCCGGGCAAGTACGTGCCGCTGAAGGAAACCATCCGTGGTTTCAAGATGATCGTCGCTGGCGAGTGCGATCACCTGCCGGAGCAGGCCTTCTACATGGTTGGCACGATCGACGAAGCCTTCGAAAAGGCCAAGAAGATTCAATAAGCTGCGCATTCGGGCCTGATGCGTCGTTGGCCTCCTCGCCGTACTCATGTACGGCGGTGGGGGCCGCCTAGCCTGAAGCCCGACTGCTTGCTGACTGTGATTCTTCTTCACCAAGGAAACGAATATGGCAACCATCCACGTTGACGTCGTCTCCGCCGAAGAGAGCATCTTTTCGGGCGAGGCGAAATTCGTCGCGCTGCCGGGCGAAGCGGGCGAGCTGGGCATCCTGCCCCGCCACGTGCCGCTGATTACCCGCATCAAGCCGGGCGCCGTGCGCATTGAGCGTGCCGATACGGGCGAAGAAGAGTTCGTCTTCGTCGCCGGTGGCATTCTCGAAGTGCAGCCCAACTGCGTGACCGTGCTGGCTGACACCGCAATCCGCGGCCATGACCTCGACGAGGCGAAAGCTGAGGAGGCCAAAAGGCTGGCGGCAGAAGCCGTGAAGAACGCCAAGAGCGATCTGGATCTGGCCAAGGCCCAAGGCGAGTTCGCCGCGATGGCCGCTCAGCTGGCTGCGATCCGCAAGTTCCGCAAGAAGTGATGACCCTCTGCAGAGACGCTCTGCAGTGGATCTGAGACGACGCTGACGCCCGCCTTTGCGCGGGCGTTGGTCATTTAAGGCTTTTCTCTCTCTGAAAACCGCCCATGTTTGCTCCGCTCCAGAACGACACCTTCCTGCGCGCGCTGCGCCGCCAACCCACTGACTACACCCCGCTGTGGCTGATGCGTCAGGCCGGGCGTTATCTGCCCGAGTACTGCGCCACCCGCGCCAAGGCGGGCAGCTTCATGGGTCTGGCCACCAACGTCGACTACGCGACCGAAGTGACGCTGCAGCCGCTGGAGCGCTACAAGCTGGACGCAGCGATCCTGTTCTCCGACATCTTGACCGTGCCCGATGCGATGGGTCTGGGCCTGTCCTTTGCCGCCGGCGAAGGCCCGCGCTTTGCCACCCCGGTGCGCGATGAAGCCGCCGTAGCTCAGCTTGAAGTGCCGGACATGGCCAAGCTGCGCTACGTCACCGACGCCGTCACCTCGATCCGCAAGGCGCTCAACGGCCGCGTGCCGCTGATCGGTTTCTCGGGCAGCCCGTGGACGCTGGCTTGCTACATGGTCGAAGGCAAGGGCAGCGACGACTACCGTCTGGTCAAGTCGATGATGTACAGCCGCCCGGACCTGATGCATCGCATGCTCGAAGTCACCGCCGACGCGGTGGCGGTTTATCTGAATGCGCAGATCGAAGCCGGCGCGCAGGCCGTGATGATCTTTGACAGCTGGGGCGGCGTGCTGGCTGACGGCGCCTTCCAGACCTTCAGCCTGGCCTACACCCGCCGCGTGCTGGCCAAGCTGCACAAGCAGTGGGAAGGTGTTCACATCCCCAGCATCGTCTTCACCAAGGGCGGCGGCTTGTGGATCGAGGACATCGCGGCCAGCGACACTGACGCGGTCGGTCTGGACTGGACCATGAATTTGGGTCTGGCGCGTCAGAAGGTCGGTCACAAGGTCGCCCTGCAAGGCAACCTCGACCCGAACGTGCTGTTCGGCGGCGAAGCGGCGATTCGCGCCGAAGCCCGCAAGGTGCTCGACAGCTTCGGCCCGCACGCCGGCCATGTGTTCAACCTCGGCCATGGCATCAGCCAGTACACCCCGCCGGAAGCGGTGTCGGTGTTGGTTGACGAAGTTCACAGCTACTCCGCCGCGCTGCGCCAGAACCGCTAAACCCGGCTGACCTCGTACGGCTCGACGTTGGTTATCCCCAACTTCGGGCCGTTTGCTTTGGTGTGGATGCCCGGAAATATCCAGGCGATATGGGCTGTGGAAATCGCTGTAACGCATTGATTATTCAAAGGAATTTCGGAAGTTTTGCGAATCGATCGCCCGCGTATTCCGTGAAAACCCCGAGAGCCCGTTGAGGCGATGTTCCAGCTCATCCCGAACTTTCCAACAGAGTTATCCACAAGCTGATGGACGCTGCCGAAATCTGGCGAGTGCGGGTGCTGGTGGATCTGCCGCGGCACAGCCGACTTCCGGCCGACCTCGATTACCGCTGCGCCGAGCAGCTGGCAGCTGGCACGCTGCTGCGGGTGCCGCTGGGCTCACGGACTGTGATGGGCGTGGTTTGGCAGGATGCCGGACCTGAACCGGTCGGTGCGACACCATCCGGGCCCGAACTGCGGCCGGTTACCGAGGTGCTCTCCGATCTGCCGCCGCTGAACCCGGCCTGGCTCAAGTTGATCGCCTTTGCCGCAAGCTACTACCAGCGCAGCCTGGGCGAGCTGGCTCTGTCGGTGCTGCCGCCCGAACTCAAGGATCTCGACGGCACGCAGCTGGCGCGCCGTCTGAGCAAACTGCGCAAGGCGCTGCTGAAAAGGCAGGCACAACCCGTCGAAGAGATCCCCGCCTCGACGCGGCCGGAACTCTCGGGCGCACAGGCCGGCGTGCTGGCCGAACTGGCGGAGTCCGGCAATGTCTCGACGCTGCTCTACGGCGTGACCGGCAGCGGCAAGACCGAGATCTATCTGCGCGAAGCCGAGCGGGTGCTGGCTGCGGGCCGCCAGGGGCTGATGCTGGTGCCGGAGATCAATCTGACGCCGCAGCTCGAAGCGCGCTTTGCCGCACGTTTTCCGCAGTACCGCATCGTCGCGCTCCATAGTGGGCTGACGCCGGCGCAGCGGCTGCAGAACTGGCTGTCTGCCCATCTCGGGCAGGCCGATCTGGTGCTGGGTACCCGGCTGGCGGTGTTCGCTTCGCTGCCGCGACTGGGCTGGATCGGGGTCGATGAGGAACACGACCCCTCCTACAAGCAGCAGGACGGGGCCCGCCATTCGGCGCGCGATCTGGCGATCTGGCGCGCCCGTCACGAAGGGGTGCCGGTGCTGCTCGGCTCAGCCACGCCGTCGCTGGAGAGCTGGCACAACGCCCATGCCCAAGGCAGTGCGCCGGCCCGGCACCGATTGCTCTCGCTGCCCGAACGCATCGGCGCCGGCCCATTACCCCAGGTGCGGCTGCTGGATCTGAAGGCGGTCGAAGCCCGCCATGGTCGGCAGTTGCTGTATCAGCAGGCGATCGCCCCGGAGCTGATCGATCTGATCCGCGAGCACCACGCCCGCGGCGAGCAGACCCTGGTGCTGCTGAACCGCCGCGGTTATGCGCCGGTGCTGCACTGCACCAGCTGCGGCTGGAAAAGCGGCTGTCCGCATTGCACCGCCTGGCGGGTGTTCCACAAGGGCGACCGCAGCCTGCGCTGTCACCACTGCGGCCTGTCGGAGCCGGTGATGCGCGCCTGCCCGGAGTGCGGCGACCCCGATATTCAGCCGCTGGGCCGAGGCACTGAACGGCTCGAAGAACAACTGGCCGCGCTGCTGCCGGGCCTGCGCATCGGCCGCATCGATGCCGACTCGACCCGGCTGGCCGGCAGCCTTGAGCGTCAGCTCGCTGAGGTTCACGCGGGCGAGATCGACGTGCTGATCGGCACGCAGATGGTCGCCAAAGGCCACGACTTCCGCCGCATCACACTGGTGATCGCGCTCAACAGTGACGGAGCACTGTTTTCGTCCGACTTCCGGGCCCCTGAGCGGCTGTTTGCCCTGTTGATGCAGGCGGCGGGACGCGCCGGCCGCGATGCGGCGCAGGCCGAGCGCAGCGTGATGTGGCTGCAGACCTGGCACCCCGAGCATCCGCTGTACCGCGCCTTGATGGCGCACGACTACGCCGCCTTTGCCGAGTCGATGCTGGCCGAGCGGCAGCAGGCCGGCCTGCCGCCTTTTGTGTTTCTGGCGCTGCTGCGGGTTGAGGCGCGTTCGCAGGAGGCCGCAATCAGCTTCCTCGATGCAGCGGCAAGGGCCGCGCAGGCGCTGCTGGATGGAGGCGAAGCCGGGCTGGTCGCAGAGGATCTGCTGCTGTACCCTCCGGTGCCCGCCCCGATGCAGCGGGTCGCACAGGTTGAACGCGCGCAGATGCTGATCGAATCGCCCTCGCGCCCGAAGCTGCAGCGCTTCCTGGCCCGTTGGCTGGAATCGCTGGGGCAGCTCGACCGGCCCTCCGGCCTGCTGCGCTGGGCGGTCGATATCGATCCGCAGTCCATCTAAATTTTGTTGTCTGCCATGAATGCTCCGTTGCCTCATGCCCTGCGCCGGCTGGCCGTCATCGGCGCCGGACCGGTCGGCCTGACCCTCGCCCTCGAAGCTGCGGCCCGGCTGCCGGGCTGGCAGATTCGCGTGCACGATGCCCTGCCGGCCGAGCATGATGTCTCGGCTGACCCGCGGGCGCTGGCCCTGTCGCGCGGCACTCTGCAGGTGCTGGAGCGGCTGGGGCTGTGGCGCGATCTGGCCGCGAAGACGGCCCCGATCCGCTGCGTGCATGTCTCGCAGCAGCCGCCGAGCCTGGCGGCGTTGAGCAGCCGGCTGCGTGACCCGGAGCTGACCATCGATGCGGCGTCTGAGGGTGTCGATCAGCTCGGTGGCGTGCTGCATTACGGCACCCTGGTCGCACCGATGCGCAAGCGCTGGCTGGCGATGTGTCAGCAGTTCCCCGAGCGGCTGTCCAGCGCCTTTGGCACCAAGGTTTCTGGCATTGAGCCGGTCGACGGAGGGGGCGTGAAGGTGAGCACTGGAACTGACACTGACGCCGACACATTCCATGCCGATCTGGCGGTGATCGCCGAAGGCGGTGTCTTTGCCGATCAGGCCCGCCGCGCCATCGCCCGCGACTACCACCAGACCGCCTGGGTGGGCACGGTGGAGATCGACGGCGGCGATGTCGGCACGGCGTTTGAACGCTTCACCACGCAGGGCCCGGTGGCGCTGCTGCCGCTGCCGACTCCGGCCGGTGCCGCACCGGGACGCCGTCGTGCTGCGCTGGTGTGGTGCGTGCGGCGCGACGACGACCCGGTGGGCGAACTTGATACGGCGCAGCGGCTGGCCGTGCTGAGCTCGATCCTGCCGCCGGCAGTGGGCCGGCTGGTCGGGCTGTCGCCGCTGAAATCCTTCGCCCTCGGACTCAATGCCGAGCGCCGGCTGGTCGAGGGCCGCTGCGTGCGCATCGGCAACGCGGCGCAGACCCTGCACCCGGTAGCGGGACAGGGACTCAATCTGGGCTTGCGCGATGCGATGACGCTGGTCGAAGCGCTGCGCCAGCATCGGCAGGATCCGGATGCTGCCCTGCGTCAGATGAGCCAGCGTCGCACTCCCGACCGCTGGGCGCTGATGGCGACCACCGATTTCCTGGCCCGCAGCTTCACTTGGGAGCTGCCGGGTCTGACGACCCTGCGCGGGCTGGGGATGGACGTCCTGCACGCCGCTCCGCCGCTCAAGTCACTGCTGGCGCGGCAGATGATGTACGGCCGGCGGTGAGCCCTTCGGCCGTCCGGACTCCGCGGCTCTGGCACCACGAGGGGGTGCTGGTGTTCATCACCATGCTGTGGGGCAGCACCTTTTTGATCCTGCAAACCGCGCTGCGCTGGAGCGGCCCGCTGGGGCTGGTGTCGGTGCGTTTCGGACTGGCGGCACTGCTGCTCGCGTTGCTGAGTGGTCCGCGCCGGCTCTCTGGACTGACAGCTATAGAGCTGCGCGCCGGGCTGCTGACCGGGTTAGTGATGATCGGGGTCTATGGCCTGCAGACGGCGGGCTTGCAGCAGATCGCCAGCAGTAAGTCGGCCTTTCTGACCGCGTTGTACGTGCCGGCGGTGCCGCTGATGGTTTGGCTCAGCGGCCAGGCGGCGCCAGATCGTCGCGCCTGGGCCGGCATTGCTGCGGCCTTTGGAGGCATGGTGCTGCTGGCCGGAGCGGGGCTGGAGGGGGTGTTGACCGGTTTTGCCTCCGGCGATGTCTTGACGCTGGGTGCGGCGCTGCTGGCGGCGCTGGAGATCGTGCTGATCGGGCGCTACAGCCCCGACTGCGATCCGCGCCGCCTGGCGCTGGTGCAGACCACAGTGGTGGCGGTGGGTGGTGCGGCCATCGCCCTATGGCGCGGCGAAGCGTGGCCGTTGCCTGAACCGGGGTTTTGGGTCTGCGTCGGGGCGCTGGCTGCGATGTCGGCCTTCATTCAGTTCGCGATGAGCTGGGCGCAGCAGACCGTGCCCGCCACCCATGCCACGCTGATCTACGCGCTGGAGCCGGTCTGGGCCGGGCTGATCGGCGCCTGGGCGGGTGAACGATTCGGTCTGGGCGAATGGGGTGGGGCGGTGCTGATCCTGCTCGGCATCGTGGTCGGGTCATGGCGTCGCACCTGAATCGATAAAAGACTATCGCTGCGATTCATTCAATTGAATGGCTCAATGGTTCGAAGTTCAACACATTGCACGTGATGTTCATGGGCCAGTACACCGAGCGGTGGAATGCGGTGGACCTGACCGCCGACCTGCTGACCCAGCGCCTCGCTGTCCACGAGCAGGCCGCCTGGATGTTGAGGTCGCTGCTGAAAGAGTGAGGGCTTGCCGGGCAGGTGTCGGCCTGCCGTCAGTTGACTTGGCAATG
>DALYHR010000101.1:0-7288 GCA_031970775.1 Burkholderiaceae bacterium
GGACTACAAGAGCAACCGCCTTGGCGACGACGATGCCGCCTACACCGACGAGGCGTTGCGCCAGGCGGTGCTGGCTCACCGCTACGACGTGCAGGCGGCGCTGTATCTGCTGGCGCTGCACCGGCTACTGCGTCAGCGCTTCGGCGCCGCCTACGAGCCGGAGCATCAGCTCGGCGGGGCGCTGCTGATGTTTCTGCGCGGATTGCAGGGCCCGGCTGGCGGGCTGGTGACACTGCCGGCCGACCCGCGCTGGCTCGATCAACTCGATGCCACGCTGGGCGAGGGGGAGGCCGAGGCATGAACGGGCTGACCCTCGACCAAACCCTGCAGCTCTGGCGCGACGCCGGGCGGTTGCGGGCGCTCGATCTGGCGCTGGCGCGGATGCTGGCTGAGGCAGGCGAGCCGCCCGGGGCGGTGCTCGGGGCGGCGCTGGCCGCGGCGCTGGAGGGCTTGGGTCATAGCGGTCTGCCGCTTGGACAGCCCGCCGCGGCGCTGTGTCCGCTGCTGGGCTGGCCCGACGAGATGGCCGAGGCCCTGTCGCCCTGGATGGCTGAACTTGATCCGGCGGCGCTGGGGGCTTGCACCTCGGTCGCCCAGGGCGATGCCGTGTCGGAGGCCGGGGCCGAGCCGCTGGTGCTCGACCGCGGCCGGCTCTATCTGCGCCGCCACTGGCGCGACGAACAGCGGGTGATCCGCGGCATCGCGGCGCGGTGTGGTGGGTCGGCTGACCGCGACCACGCCTTCGACCCCGACTGGTCGCTGCGGCTGTTTGAGCCGCTGGCCGCCGGTGCCGAGCCGGATGGCCAGCGCCGCGCCTGTCTGGAAGTGGGCCGCGCCGGGCTGACCGTGCTGACCGGTGGCCCCGGCACCGGCAAGACCTACACGGCAGCGCGCATGTTGCTGACGCTGCTGGCGGCCCAACCCACGCTGCGCATCGCGCTGGCTGCGCCGACCGGCAAGGCGGCCGCGCGGCTGCGGCAGTCGATCGCTGCGGCGCTGGAATCGCTGGCGGCCCAGGGCCAGGATGATGCGGTGCTGGCGGTGGCGGTGGCTGCCCTGTCGGAACAGATCGCCTCGGCGCGCACCCTGCACAGCCTGCTGGGCATGCGCCACGGCAGCCGGCGATTCCGCCACGGGCCAGGCAATCCGCTTGACATCGACGTGCTGCTGATCGACGAGGCCTCGATGGTCCATCTGGAGCTGATGGCGGCGGTGCTCGAAGCGCTGCCGCCGCAGGCTCGGCTGATTTTGCTGGGCGACCGCGATCAGCTCGCTTCGGTCGAGGCCGGCTCGGTGTTGGGCGATCTGTGTGCGGCCGAAGCGCTGCCGCTGGCTGCACGGGTGGTGACGCTGCAGCGCAGCCACCGCTTCGGCGGTCGCATCGGCGAGCTGGCGGCGGCGGTCAACGCCGGCGATGTTCCCGCCACGCAACGCGCGCTGCAGGCGGGCTCGGCCGAGTCCAGACCGGCCGTGCTGTGGCTGCGCGATGGCAGCGACGCTGCGCTGCTGCAACTGGTGGCGCGCGGTCGGCCTGGGGCCGAAGGCGGCTGGCTCGACCTGCTGGCGCTGTGGCGTCAGCCGCCGCTCGACCCGGCCGGGCGTCCGGCCTGGGTGGCACAGCTGCTGGAGCGGCTCGACCGACTGCGCGTGCTGGCGGCGCTGCGCGAGGGAGACTGGGGCGTCGAGGGGCTGAACCGGCGCATCGAGACCGGTCTGGCCGCCTTAGGGGGGCTGAGGCCGGGGCAGTTTGGCGGCGGCTGGTACGACGGCCGCCCGGTGATGGTGACGCGCAACGACCCCGAGCTGGGCCTGTCCAACGGCGATGTCGGGCTGGCGCTGGCCGAATCCGGTGGTGCGCTGCGGGTGTGGTTTGGCCAGGGCGATGGCTCGGTGCGCGCCGTACTGGCCAGCCGCATCGTCGCCTGCGAAACCGCCTGGGCGATGACGGTGCACAAATCGCAGGGCTCGGAATTCGCCCACACCGTGCTGGTGCTGCCCGACCGCTTCAGCCCGCTGTTAACCCGCGAACTGCTCTACACCGGCCTGACCCGGGCCCGCCAGGCCTTCACGCTGATCGCCCCAGACCCGGCGGTGCTCGCACAGGCGGTGGCTCGTCGTACCGAGCGGGTTAGCGGCTTGCAGATCGGGCTGACCGAGGCGTTGAACCGCCCGGTGCATCCGGATGGGGGCTGATCACCCGATCATGCCGCCACCCAGACAGACCTCGCCGTCGTAGAGCACCGCCGACTGACCCGGAGTGACCGCCCATTGGGGCTGGTCGAAATCGAGGCGAAACCGGGTGTTCGGAGCGTTCGGGGCATCCGCAGTGCCGAGATCGGTGAAGGTGCAGGCCGAGTCGCTCTGGCGGTAGCGGGTCTTGGCGGCGTAACGGCCTGGGGCCGGCGCTGCCCCGGAAATCCAGCTGGGCTGATCCGCTTCCAGCGTGCCTGACAACAGCCACGGGTGATCGTGGCCCTGCACCGCCCAGAGTTCGTTGGTCTTCAGATCCTTGCGGGCGACGAACCAGGGTTCGTGGTGACCGCCACCGCGCGGGGTGCCGCGCTGCTTGATCCCGCCGATGCCCAGCCCCTGGCGCTGGCCGAGGGTGTAGAAACTCAAGCCCACGTGCTGACCGATCACGCGGCCCCGGTCGTCCTTGATCGGCCCGGGCTGATTGGACAGATAGCGGGCCAGAAACTCACGGAACGGGCGCTCGCCGATGAAGCAGATGCCTGTCGAGTCCTTCTTGGTCGCGTTGGGCAGGCCGATCTCGGCGGCGATGCGGCGCACCTCGGTCTTGGGCAGTTCGCCGACCGGGAATATCGCGGTCGCCAGCTGCGCCTGCGTCAGCCGGTGCAGGAAGTAGCTCTGGTCCTTGAGCGGGTCGAGGCCCTTGAGCAGTTCGTGGCGCTTTGTGTCGGTGTTGAAGCGGGCGCGGGCGTAATGGCCGGTGGCGATCGCCTCGCCGCCGAGCTGCATCGCGTGGTCAAGGAAGGCCTTGAACTTGATTTCGGCGTTGCACAGCACGTCGGGGTTGGGGGTGCGGCCGCGCTCCAGCTCGGTCAGGAACGCGGCAAAGACGCGGTCCTTGTACTCGGCGGCGAAGTTGACGTGCTCGATGTCGATGCCGATCACGTCAGCGACGCTGACCGCGTCGATCCAGTCCTGACGGGTCGAGCAGTACTCGCCGTCGTCATCGTCCTCCCAGTTCTTCATGAACAGGCCGATGACCTCGTGGCCCTGTTGCTTGAGCAGCCAAGCACTGACAGCGGAATCGACTCCGCCGCTCAGACCGATGATGACGCGTTTTTTACCCATGGGTTGCATTCTATTTTTCAACCTGTCGCCCACGGCCGAATGGGGTGGCGCCCTATACTCGGCTGAGCTGCCGCCTTGAGCGGCGAAATCGTTTTCCGAACTGGTTGATGGGGATCGTTGCCATGGGCACGAAACTGAAGGTTGCGGGCTGGGTGGCCCTGGGGGCGGTGGCTGGCGCCCTGACCACTCTGCAATTCACCGCGACAGCGCGCAGCTCAATGACGCCGCTGCCGCTCGAAGAGATGCAGCAGATGGCTGCGGTGTTCGACATGGTCAAGCGCTCGTATGTCGAGCCGGTCGATGAAAAGAAGCTGATCCGCGACGCGATCAGCGGCATGGTCTCGGGGCTGGATCCGCACTCGCAGTATTTCGATGGGGCCAGCTTCAAGGAGTTCCGCGAGGGCATCAGCGGCAAGTTCACCGGGGTCGGCATCCAGATCGAGATGGAAGATGGCCTGGTCAAGGTGGTCTCGCCGATTGAGGGCTCGCCGGCCTTCCGCGCCGGTCTGGTCAGCGGGGATCTGATCACCCGCATCGATGACACGATGGTCAAGGGGTTGACCCTGGATCAGGCAATCAAGCGCATGCGGGGCCCCAGCGGCACCAAGGTGACGCTGACGATCTTCCGCAAGAGCGAGAACCGGACCTTCCCGGCCCCGATCGTGCGCGAGGAAATCAAGACCAAGAGCGTGCGCTCCAAGCTGATGGAGCCGGGCTATGGCTGGATTCGCGTCAGCCAGTTCCAGGAGCCGACGCTGCGCGACTTTGCCGAGCAGCTCAAGGAGTTGCTGCGCCAGGAGCCCAATATGAAGGGGCTGGTGCTGGACTTGCGCAACGACCCGGGCGGCCTGCTCGACTGCGCCGTCGGCGTCTCGGCAGCCTTCCTGCCGCGTGACGCTGTGGTGGTGACCACCAACGGCCAGATCGCCGAGTCCAAGAGCTTGCTCAAGGCTTCGCCGAGCTTCTACTCGCGCGACGGCTCTGACCCGCTGTCGTCGATTCCGGCGCTGATCAAGACCGTGCCGGTGGTGGTGCTGGTCAACGAAGGCTCGGCCTCGGCCAGCGAGATCGTGGCGGGCGCCCTCAAGGACCACAAGCGTGCGGTGGTGATGGGCTCGCAGACCTTCGGCAAGGGCTCGGTGCAAAGCGAAATGACGCGCCTGCCGATCCCGAACACCTCGCTGAAGATCACCACGGCGCGCTACTACACGCCGTCGGGCCAGTCGATCCAGGCCAAGGGCATCGTCCCCGATGTGCTGATCGACGAGACCGCCGAAGGCAATCTCTACGCTGCTCTGCGGGTGCGCGAGGCTGATCTTGAGCATCACCTGACTGCGGCCGGCGAGGGCGGCGACAAGAAGGACGCTGACCCGAACCGCGAAAAGGCCCGCGAGGAAGCGCTCAAGCGCATGGAAGCCGCATCCGCCAAGGGTGAGAAGTCGCAGCCGCGCCTGCCTGAGTACGGCACGCCTGAAGACTTCCCGCTGCAGCAGGCACTCAACCGCCTCAAGGGCAAGCCGGTGCAGGTCAGCAAGACGCAGGTCGAGCGCAAGGTCGAGGAACCGAAGTCCAACTGATCCGGAGCCGCTCTGCCTCATGGACGACCGTCAGCTGCTGCGCTACAGCCGGCACATCCTGCTGGACGACCTCGGCATTGAAGGGCAGCAGCGGTTATTGGCGGCGCGAGTCCTGGTGATTGGCGCTGGCGGTCTGGGCTCGGCGGCCTTGCCTTATCTGGCCGCGGGCGGCGTGGGGCATTTGACCGTGGTCGATCACGACACGGTTGATCTCACCAACTTGCAGCGCCAGATCCTGCATCGCGAGGACCGCATCGGCTCGCCCAAGGTCGAGTCGGCCCGGGCCAGTCTGTTGGCGATCAACCCGGACGTGCAGATCGACGCCATCGCACGGAGGGTCGATGCTGATCAGCTCGACGCCCTGGTGGCTGCGGCGGATCTGGTGCTGGACTGCAGCGACAACTATCCGACCCGACAGGCGATCAACGCCGCCTGCGTGCGGCATGGTCGTCCGTTGGTCTCGGGGGCTGCTGTCGGTTTCGACGGCCAGGTGGCGGTCTGGAACGATCCGCGAGCCGCCCAGAACGGTGGCAGCCATGCACCCTGCTACGCCTGCCTGTTTCCGCCTGACGCCGTCGTGCCCGAAGTGGCCTGCGCGACGATGGGTGTGTTCGCTCCCCTGGTCGGCATCATCGGCACCGTGCAGGCGGCCGAGGCGCTCAAGTGGCTGGCCGGTTGCGGCCGCACTTTGGGGGGCGAGTTGCTGATGCTCGATGCCCGCTCGATGTCGTGGCATGGCATCCGGGTCGAGGCCGATCCGAACTGTCCGGTCTGCGGCGCTGCCGCCCAACCTTCCGAGGCGCTGTCGTCGCGTCTCAAGGAGCCTGCCTCATGTCGAAATCCCGCCGTACCAACCGCCTGAAGGAACGCAACTTTCCCAGTGCGGTCGAGGACGCCTCGGCCAGTCGGCCGACCAGTCGTTACGAGGCCCCCGGCAGTGCCTACCGGCTGGCCTTTACCGATGTCGAATTCCTGTTGCGCGACGAGCTGCGCCCGGTGCGTGTGCAGCTCGAACTGCTCAAGCCCGACCTGATCCAGCAGGCCCATGGCATCGAGTCGACCATCGTCATCTTTGGCAGCGCCCGCATCCTCACACCCGAGCGCGCCAGGGCCCGCCTGCAGGCTGCGGAGAATTCGGGCGATGAGAAGCTGCTGCGCGCGGCGCGCCACGCGGTCGAGATGTCGCGCTACTACGAGCAGGCGCGTCGCTTTGCCGAGCTGGTCACGATGGGTTCGCGCCGGCTGGCTACACCGATTCACATCGTCACTGGCGGTGGCCCGGGCGTGATGGAGGCCGGCAACCGCGGCGCTTTTGAAGCTGGCGGCAAATCGATCGGCCTGAATATCGTGCTGCCGCACGAGCAGGAGCCCAACCCCTACATCACGCCGGAGCTGTGCTTCCAGTTCCATTACTTCGCGCTGCGCAAGATGCATTTCCTGATGCGCAGCATCGCGCTGGTGTGCTTCCCGGGCGGCTTCGGCACGCTCGATGAGCTGTTCGAGGCATTGACGCTGATTCAGACCGGCAAGTGCCGGGCGCGGCCGATCTACATGTTCGGGCGCGACTTCTGGAGCAAGCTGATCAATCTCGATCATCTGGTCGAGACCGGCATGATCAGCCCCGAGGACGTGCATCTAGTGCGCTTCGTCGACACCGCCGAGGAGGCCTGGGAGCAGATCGTTCAGGAATATGACCTGGACGGCGCGCAGACCGAAATGGGCGAGTTCGCGACCGACGTCTAAACCGGGTCCTGGCAATCATGGTCCGCGCCCTGCGTCTGATCGGTGCTCCGACCGATGTCGGCGCGGCGCGGCGTGGTGGCTCGATGGGGCCGGAAGCGCTGCGAGTGGCCGGGCTGATCGACAGCCTGCGCCAGCGCGGACTGACCGTCGAAGACGCCGGCAATCTGGCCGGCCCCGGCAACCCGGCGTTGCTGGCGCGCGAGGGCTATCGCCATCTGCCTGAAGTGCAGCGCTGGTGCGAGGGGGTGCACGGCGCAGTCACCGACGCCCTGGCCGCACAGCGGCTGCCCTTGCTGATGGGCGGCGATCACAGCCTGGCGATCGGGTCGATCAGCGCGGTGGCACGCCATTGCCGGGCGCGGGGGCAGCGGCTTCGGGTGCTGTGGCTCGACGCCCATGCCGACTTCAATACCGCCGAGATCACCCCGAGCGGCAACCTGCACGGCATGCCGGTGGCAGTGCTGACCGGCACTGGCCCGCCGGGGCTAATCGCTTTGTGCGGCGAGGGTGGCCCGCTGGTTCCGGCCGATTTCCGGCTGGTCGGGGTGCGCAGCGTCGACGCCGAGGAAAAACGCCGGGTGCGCGACGCCGGTCTGCCGGTGCAGGACATGCGCCGCATCGACGAAGTCGGCATGCGCGAGGTGATGCGC
>DALYHR010000102.1:0-7261 GCA_031970775.1 Burkholderiaceae bacterium
AGGACGCCCGCACCGACATGAAACTGCAGTCGGGCAACAAACAAAAACGACCCATTCGGGGTCGCTTCAGCGACGGGGAGATTCAACTTATGAATCGGACTGCGGAACATCGGCATCGACGCTCAAGGCATGGATTCCTGCCCGCAGCCACCCGTCCAAAGCATCATACACGAGGCGATGACGGGCCAGACGTGTCTGACCGGTAAAGCATTCGGCACGAATCAGGACGTGAAAATGCCCGCCCGAACGGGCTCCGGCGTGACCAGCATGCAGCGCACTGTCGTCGCGAACCGACAGCGTGTGTGGGGCCAGTGCATCACGCAGGCGGGCTTCGATGGCATTGGCCGTCACGGGCCCGATTGCGGAGTCGGGGTTCATTGCGGCTCCTTGAGATGGCGCGACAGGTACACCCCCTGCCCCAGCGTAAACAGCACCATCAGCCCCAGGCCGCCGAAGAGTTTGAAGTTGACCCAGACCGAGGTCGGGAAGCTGAAGGCAACCCACAGGTTCAGCGCCCCCATGCCGGCAAAAAAGGTCACCCAGGCCAGATTGAGTCGGCTCCAGATGGCTTCTGGCAGCTCCAGCTTATCCCCCAACAGCATCTTGAGCAGATTGCGCCCGGTCAGGATCGGTCCAAGCAACAGGGCGCCCCCCATCACCCAGTACAGCAGCGTCGGCTTCCACTTGATAAAGCTTTCGTCGTGAAACCAGATCGTTGCCCCGCCCATCACCGTCACCAGCCCCAGGCTGATCCACAGCATGGCGTCGATACGCCGCCCCCGCAGCTTCAGGATCAGCACCTGGGTCAGGGTCGCTACGATGACCACCACCGTGGCCAGCAGCACCGGGGCCTCCTTCGGGCCGACCACACCGCCCTGCACCAGCGGGCCGAGCCAGGTGGTGGCCAACTGTGCTGCGGCATCGGCATGCCGCTCGGCCTGATTGAAAGTGATGAAGAACAGAAGGATCGGCAGGAAATCAAGCAGGAGCTTCATGAGTCGGCATGCAACAAGGAAGGACGCAAGTGTGCCTTGAACGTCCGGGCTCAACCGCGAGCGCTGAAATCCAGTGCAGCAGAGTTGATGCAGAAGCGCTCGCCCGTCGGGGCCGGGCCGTCCTCAAAGACATGCCCGAGGTGGGCCGAGCACGTCGCACAGCGAACCTCGACCCGCTCCATCCCGTGGCTGGCATCGCGACGTCGCTCGATCCGAGGCTCCTCCACAGCAGCCGAGTAGCTCGGCCAACCGCAACCGGCATCGAACTTGGTACTGCTGTCGAAGAGCTCGGTGCCGCAGCAAATACAGCGGTAACGCCCCTCGGCCCAGTGATCCCAGAAGCGCCCACTGAAGGCGTACTCGGTCGCCGCCTCCTGGGTCACGGCAAATTCCACGGGGCTGAGCCGGGCACGAAGTGCATCGCGGTCGGGTGAATTGGACATATCGGTCTCCAGTCGATCAGGACGAACACGAGATTTCGAGCGAAGCCGCCCAGTCCGGTGCGGGCTCGGCATAGGCCGCGAAATCAGGCTGCTCATCAAAGGGATGCGAAAGGATCTCCAGCAGGCGACTGACTTCGCTGCCGTCGCCCTGCTGCGCCTTTTGAATGGCGATCTCGGCCAGATGGTTGCGCAGGATGAAGCGCGGGTTGACCTGCTGCATGCGGGCCTGCAGACCTGCCTCGTCGGCGCCGGCTTCATCTTCGCCCAGCCGGCGGGCATAACGGTCCAGCCACTGACTCAACCCGGCCCGATCACCCGTCATGGCGCCTTCCAGTACCGCGGTCTCGCCACGCGACAGTGCGCGCCACGAGCGGGTGTGATCTGCTCCGCAGCGGGCCAACAAGGCCAGCCAGTCGGCGGCCAGGGACTCATCACCCTCCAGCCGGGTGCGCAACCCAAGTTTGGCGCGCAGGCGCTCCAGCCAAGCCTGACGATAGAGGCCATCGAAGCCCTGCAACAACGCGTTAAGTCCCTCGACCTCGTCGCGTTCGCACAGCGGCGCCAGCGCCTGACCCAAGGCCCAGAGGTTCCACTTGGCGATATCGGGTTGCCGGGCGAAGGCATAGCGACCCCAGTTGTCCGAGTGATTGCAAATATGCCCTGGGTCGTAGCGGTCCAGAAAACCAAAGGGACCATAGTCGAGAGTCAGCCCGAGCAACGACATGTTGTCGGTGTTCATCACGCCATGACAGAAGCCCACCGCCTGCCAGGTGGCAATCATCTGCGCCGTCCGCGCCACGCTCTGACTGAACAGAGCCAGGGCTGGCGGGGCGCTCTGAGCCTGGGATTCGGGCAGGAGATGCCGAATCACCCAGTCGACCAACTCCGCCAGCTTCTCCAATTGCCCGGTCGAACTGAAGTGCTCGATATGGCCGAAGCGCAGAAAGGTCGGTGCGGTGCGGCAGACGATGGCGGCTGTTTCAATCGTTTCGCGCCGCACCGGAAGGTCGGATTCGACCAGACACAGGGCCCGGGTGGTCGCAATACCCAGCGCCGCCATGGCCTCGCTGCAGAGAAATTCGCGGATCGACGAGCGCAAGACCGCGCGGCCATCCGCACCACGCGAAAACGGCGTCAGGCCACTGCCCTTGAGTTGAATCTCCCGCACCCCTTGTGGCGCGTTCAACTGCCCGAGCATCAGCGCCCGGCCATCACCCAGACGTCCCGCCCAATGACCGAATTGATGACCGCTATAGACAGTGGCCACCGAGACCATGCCGGGCCACCGGTCTGAGCCGCTGAAGGCTTCAAGTGCCCCGGGCCAGGTCACCCAGTCGGCAGGCCATCCGAGGTCGGCCGCAGCCGATTCGCTCACTGCCAGCCAGCGCGGCTCAGGCAGTGGGTCGGCGCGACAGGGCACCGCGAACTCCGGCCCCAGGCTCAACGGCGCGTTGGGCCAGTTCAGGTCCGAGGGCGAGGCGGGCTGGGCAAGCAGCGAGGGGGATAGGGCAGCGTTCACGCTGAGCAGTCTAGCCAGCGTCGGCCGGCTCGGCAGACGTCAGGGCATAGGGCAGGCCCGCAGGCGCCCACCCCCGCCCGGATCAACGGATCGGCAGAATCCGAGTCGGATCGATCGGCTTGCCCTTGCGGCGTACCTCGAAGTGCAACTGCACCCGATCGGTGTCGCTCGACCCCATCTCGGCGATCTTCTGACCGCGCTTGACCGGCTGATCCTCCTTGACCAGCAGAGCCTGGTTGTGGGCGTAGGCCGTCAGGTAGGTCTCGTTGTGCTTGATGATGATCAGGTTGCCGTAACCGCGCAGACCTGACCCGGCGTAGACCACCCGGCCGTCCGCAGCCGCGTTAACCGCGTCACCAGCCTTGCCGGCGATCGACACGCCCTTGTTGCGTGCTTCATCGAAGCTCGAGACCAGCGGCCCGGCCGCCGGCCAGATCCAGATCATGTCGTTCTCGCCCGCATCACGACCGCTCTGGCTGGCCGCTGTCGGCGCCGAGGGGGCAGGGGTTTCGGCCGATGCCGCACCGATCGGCGGCAGCGGGGTCAGGACGATTCCGGAGGGCGGGTTCGACGCGCCGGACGAGGACGGAGTCGAGACAGGGGCCGGCGTCGGACTTGACAGGCGCGGAACTTCCGCCCGAGCGACCGGACGGACCGTGCCTTCCGGCGGCGGTGTCAGCCGCAGCACCTGACCGACTTCGATCAGATTGGGTCGTTCCAGGTTGTTCCAGCGCTGGAGATCGCGCCAGTTCTGGCCGGTCTCCAGGCCGATGCGAATCAGCGTATCCCCGGGACGGACCGTGTAGACCCCCAGCCGCGCCGCCTCGGCAAAGTGGTTGGAACGAGTGGAATCCGCATCCATAGGCACATTGCGAGGTGCTGGCTGGATCGGCCGCACCACCATCGGAGGCCGTGCCGAAGGGGGCGGACGATGGTTCGAGTTGGTTGCACAGCCGCCAAGCTCATACAGCACCAGCGCAGCCAGCGCCCATCGCGCCAGCAGGCTCCAGAAGCTTGGTGTTTTCATGGATATGGACAGGGGGTGTTGGGGGAGGCGGCCTAAGGCGGCCTCAGTGGGTCCCGATTCTAAGGTGCAGCCCCTGAACCTCAGGGCGTGGATTCGACGCAACAGCCCCCTCAGCTGAGCGATCGACAGGGGGCGAATTCTGGGCAAACAGCCCGACTTTCAGCGTCTGCCGGTGCGCCCGCTGATTCTGCGAGTCCAGCTCAGCAGCCCGGAGTGATCGGTCAGATCAACCTGAAGCGGGGTGACCGAGATGCGGCCCTGCTCAATGGCGTGGAAATCGGTGCCCTCCCCGGCCTCACGGGCATCGCCGGCGGCGCCGATCCAGTAGACCGACTCACCGCGCGGACTGCTCATGCGCACCACCGGCTCACTGGCATGGCGTCGGCCCAGTCGGGTGACCTGACGTTGCGCAGAAGCGACATCTGCGCGAACCGGCAGATTGACATTGAGCAGCCAGGGCTGCGCCGGTGGCCCTTCGGCCAGCACGTCGGCGATCAGCGCAGAGGCGGCCTGCGCAGCAGCATCGAGATGCTTCCAGCCCCGCTCGGTCAGCGAAAACGCCAGCGATGGAATGCCAAACAGATAGCCTTCCATCGCCGCCGCCACGGTGCCGGAGTACAGCGTGTCGTCGCCCATATTGGCGCCGTTGTTGATGCCCGAGACCACCAGATCAGGGCGCTCGGTCATCAGGCCGGTCAGGGCGACGTGAACGCAGTCCGACGGCGTGCCGTTGACGAAGAAATAGCCGTTGGGCGCGGTGTGCACCGACAGCGGCCGGTGCAGGGTCAAGGCGTTGGAAGTACCGCTGGCGTTTTGTTCGGGCGCGACCACATCGACCTCACCGAATTGCCGGCACACCCGCACCAGCGCATTCAGGCCGGGAGCGAGGTATCCATCATCATTGGCGACAAGAATTCTCATGAAGTTGATTCTAGGCGTGAGCGATCGCCAAAAGCGCCCTGAAATGCCGCTAGAATTCGCGGCTTCGTCGGGGTGTAGCGCAGCCTGGTAGCGCAACTGGTTTGGGACCAGTGGGTCGGACGTTCGAATCGTCTCACCCCGACCATCACACCAAAGCCAACGGGCCGCACCTGCTAAAGGGCGGCCCGTTGTGCTTTGAGGCCCCGGCGGTCACGCAGGCTTTCATACAGACGCCCCTGCCCCAGCAGGATCTCCAGCAGACCATCCTGAACGCGCTGCGAGCCCAGCGCCTGGGTGCTCATCAGCTGATGCGCATCGAGGGCATCCATGATGGCATCGATCAGCGCATGCTTTAGATCGGGCGAGTTGGCGAACTGCTCCTTGCTGTTGCTGGCGGCCTGCTGCGCCAGCAGTTCGTTGTCCAGCAGCTTGCCCTTGAGCACGCCGTCGACGTAGACCAGCTGATCGGTATCCGACAACTCACCCTCGAACAGGCCGTTGACCTTCGCGATGATCTCGGCGAGGTAGTCCTTCTGCTTTTCCTGAACGCCCCCGGTGCCCGCCCCTTCCATCGGTGCGAGCGGGTAGACCGCGGATGTCGACAGCCCCAGCGCCTGAACCCCACGGTTTTTCAGCGTGTGGTGGGTCAGCACCACCTTGCTGAGATCGACGATGTCGCGCTCGCGACCAAAGTCCAGCAGCGGGATGAGGCGCTTGTAGAACAGGAAGCGTTTCTCGATCGCCGTGTTGCCGTAGTCAAAGATCTGGCTCAAAAAGGCGTAGAGCCGCACGTAAGCACCCATGTCCCCCTTGAACAGCAGCAGGGCGTCGAGCGTGTCCTTGGCCTTGGCCTGCTGGGCGTCCTTGTAGCGCTTGAGCAGCCGGTCAGCCACCGGCGCGATGGCGGCATCGAGCTGCTTTTGCGTGGCATTGGGGTCCAGATCGACCTGAGCGACCCGTTCGACCTCGGCCTCGTCGTAGTGGCCGGCCGCATCGAGCTTGGCGCGCAGGTCGTAGACCAGGTGCGGGTCGGTGGCCGCTTCAAGCTCGGCGGTCTGGTAGTAGGTCTGAAACGCCGCCAGGATCTGCGCCGGGTCGTTGACGAAGTCGAGGATGTAGGTGGTGTCCTTGCCCGGGTAGGCGCGGTTCAGGCGCGACAGCGTCTGCACCGCCTGGATGCCGCCGAGCATCTTGTCGACATACATGCCGCACAGCAGCGGCTGATCAAAGCCGGTCTGGAACTTGTTGGCCACCAGCAGCAGGTGGTGCGGGGCATCCGCAAAGGCTTCGCGGATGTCGCGACCTTTCAGCGTCGGATTCACGTCCTTGCTGGTTTCGGTCACGGGTGCGGGGTAGCTCTCGGCGTCGTTCACCTCGCCTGAGAAGGCGGTCAGCACGCCCAGCGCATAGCCCCGACTGGCGATGTAGGCCCGCACCGCCTTTTGCCAGCGTACCGCCTCACGGCGTGAGGCCACCACCACCATCGCCTTGGCGCGGCCACCGAGCAGCGGCAATACGTTGTCGCGGTAGTGCTCGACGACGATCTGCACCTTGCTGGCGATGTTGTAGGGGTGCAGCCGCACCCACTGCATGATTCCCTTCATCGCAGCGCTGCGCTCGACCTCCTGCTCGTCGTAGCTGCGGCCCTCGTGCGCCAGCTTGAAAGCCAGCTTGTAGGGGGTGTAGTTCTTCAGCACGTCGAGGATGAAACCCTCCTCGATCGCCTGGCGCATCGAGTAGACGTGGAAGGGCTGTGGCAGGCCATCGGCCCCCGGTCTGCCGAACAGCTCCAGCGTCTTGGCCTTGGGGGTTGCGGTGAAGGCGATATAGGTCAGGCCCTTCGCACCCTTCCCACCGCCGGCCTTGGCCTCCATCTGTGCGGCCAGCAGCGCCTCGGTGTCGATCTCGCCGCCATCCTGCAGCGCTGCCCATTCCTCAGCCGACAGCAATTGTTTGAGCTTGGCCGCCGCCTCGCCGGTCTGCGAGCTGTGGGCCTCATCGGCGATCACGGCAAAGCGCTTGTTTTGCGTGGCGGCCAGCTCCTGCACCGCCTGCAGCGCGAAGGGAAAGGTCTGGATCGTGCAGACGATGATCTTCTTGCCGTCCTTCAGGGCCTGCGAGAGCTGACCGCTCTTGCTGCCCGACTCGTTCGTGATGCTGGCCACCACGCCGGTGGTGCGCGAGAAGTCGAACAGGGCCTCCTGCAGCTGCGCGTCCAGCACGTTGCGGTCGCTGACCACCAGCACGCTATCGAAGACCTTGGCGTTGTGCTCGTCGTGCAGGTCGGCCAGAAAGTGCGCCGTCCAGGCGATCGAGTTGGTCTTGCCCGAGCCGGCCGAGTGCTGGATCAGGTAGC
>DALYHR010000103.1:0-7247 GCA_031970775.1 Burkholderiaceae bacterium
TCGAGGCGGGCGCGGGTCAGCGCGGCGCGGATCGGTTCGGGCAGTCCGGGGCGGTTGGAGGATGAGGACACCGCCGCAGCAGACGGCGTGCCCGCCCGGGCGGGCGTGACAGCAAACCCGGCGCAGAGCGTCAGGGCCAACAGCAGATTCAGGGTGAGGCGCAGCACGGCGGCGATGATACGGAGCCCCCTGAACGTGGCCCGGGTCAGCCGCTAAACTGCCCGATTCCGAGCCCTGTTCCCTGTCCGACCCGATGACCCTGCGCCTGCTTGCCTTCGAGACCGCTACCGAGATCCTGCATCTGTCGCTGCGCGTTGGCCCGGCGCTGGTCGTGCGGCGCGAACCGGGCGGTGCCAAGGCCTCCTCGTCGCTGCTGCCGGCGATTCAAAGCCTGCTGGCCGAGGCCGGTCTGCGGGTGGCCGATCTCGATGCCATCGCCTTTGGGCGCGGCCCCGGTGCCTTTACCGGGCTGCGCACTGCCTGCGCGGTCGCTCAAGGGCTGGCTGAAGCCGCCGGCCGGCCGGTGCTGGCGCTGGATACGTTGGCACTGCTGGCCGAGTCGGCCCGGCGCGTCGGGGCGCCGACACGGTTGTGGACCGCGGTCGATGCCCGCATGGGTGAGGTCTACGCCGCGCGCTGGTTAGCGGGTGATGGCCCCGGACACTGGATTCGCGAGACCGAGGTGCAGCTGTGTGCGCCGCAGGCGCTGCGCGCAGCGGTGCTGGCCGATGGTCTTCCGCTGGCGGGTCCGGCGCTGGCTGCCTACGCGGCTGATCTGCAGGATCTGGGCGACCCGGCCTGGGCGGGGCTGGAGCCGGACGGCG
Source organism: Burkholderiaceae bacterium (assembly GCA_031970775.1). Classification (GTDB taxonomy): domain Bacteria; phylum Pseudomonadota; class Gammaproteobacteria; order Burkholderiales; family Burkholderiaceae_C; genus Sphaerotilus. Next base: position 825 of record DALYHR010000103.1, read on the forward strand.
CTTCGCTCGGTGCCGTCGCTGCTGCCGCCTGGGCACGCGGTGAAGCGCTCGATGCCTCGCAGGCCCTGCCGCTGTATGTGCGCGACAAGGTGGCGCAGACCACTGCGGAGCGCCTGGCGGGGCGCGCGCCGGGGGCCGCGGCATGAGCCTGCGCCTGCGGCCGATGACCGAGGCCGATCTGGTTGCCGTGGCGGCGCTGGCGTCGCAGGCCAGCGCTTTCCCCTGGAGCGAAGGCAATTTCCGCGACAGCCTGCGTTCGGGCTACTTCGCGGTCTGTCTGGTCGATGAAGAGCATGAGGACGGAACGCCCGAGGCCCTGCGCGGCTTCATGGTGGTGATGGATGGGGTGGCCGAGACGCATCTGCTCGACATCGCCGTAGCGCCCGGCCACCAGGGCCAGGGGCTGGCGCGCTTGATGCTTGACGCGCTGGTGTCGCGCTCGATCGGGCAAGGTGCGGAGCAGGTCTGGCTGGAGGTGCGGCCGAGCAACACCCGCGCCTGTGCGCTGTACGAGCTTTACGGCTTTGAGACAGTCGGCCTGCGCAAAGGCTATTACCCCGCTGCTGCCGGTCGTGAGGATGCCCGGGTGATGCGGTTGGCGCTGCCCGCGCCGGCGGAGGTGTTGTCATGAGCCGCTGGAGCGAGCGTCAGCACGCCCTGCTGGCCGAGTTGGGCGTAGTCGGCTGGTGGCCGGATCGCCCGGCGGCTGAACCACCGCCGGTCGTGGTTCCCGCCAGGCCGGTGGTCGAGCAGCCCGTGCGGGTTGCCCGACCGATGGCTGCACCGGTGGCTTCACCGGCCTTGCCGCCTGCCGTGTTGTCCCCACCCGCGCCGCCGCCTGCACCCGGAGGCGTCGCCGCGATGGACTGGGCCGAGCTGCGCGCTGCGGTGCAGGGCTGCCGTGCCTGCGGTCTGTGCGAGAAGCGCACGCAGACCGTCTTTGGCGTCGGGCACCCGCAGGCGCATTGGATGATCGTCGGCGAAGCGCCGGGCGAGCAGGAAGATGCTCAGGGCGAGCCCTTCGTCGGCAAGGCCGGGCAGCTGCTCGACCGCATGCTGGCTGCGGCCGGGCTGACCCGACAGGATGGTGACCCGGTGCATGCTCCGGAGCAGGCGGCCCGGCAGGTCTACATCGCCAACGTGCTCAAGTGCCGCCCGCCCGGCAACCGCAACCCCGAGCCGCAGGAGGTGCTGCGCTGCGAACCCTATCTGCGCCGCCAGATCGCGCTGGTTCAGCCAAAGCTGATTCTGGCAATGGGACGCTTTGCCGTGCAGTCGCTGCTGGGCAGCCAGGAGGCGATCGGCCGTCTGCGTGGCCGCATTCATCGTCTGGACGGGCTGCCGCCGGTGATCGTCACCTATCACCCGGCCTATCTGCTGCGCAACCCGGTCGACAAGGCCAAGGCCTGGGACGATCTGTGTCTGGCTGCCCGGGCGCTGGCGGCTGCGGAGGCGAGTTCGTGATGTCGGCGGGCGACTGCCTCTGCGGCAGCCTCGACGATCAGGCGTTGCAAGCCACCCTGCAGCGCGCCGAAGCCCATCTGCGCAGCGGCCTGCCGCAGCAGGTGGCCGGGCGAGAACACCTGTTTGCGGCGCATCCGGTGTTTGTCAGCGCAGCACAGCTCGACCGCATGCGAGCGGTGATCGAGGCGATCGAGCGCGTCGTTGCCCTGCCGGCCTTTCGCACCCCGGTGCTGGCCACGCTGCCCGAGGCGCTGCAGCAGCGGGCGAACCGCAGCGGGCCGCTTGGCGTCTTCATGGGCTACGACTTTCACGTCGATGCCGCCGGGGGCGTCGGGCTGATCGAAGTCAACACCAACGCCGGCGGCGCAATGCTCAACGTCGTGCTGGCCCGGGCGCAGCGGGTGTGCTGCGCAGCGATGGAAGGGCTGGTGCCCACCGAGGCCTCGATCGATGCCCTGGAGGCCGGGCTGGTGGCGATGTTCCGCCGCGAGTGGGCGCTGGCCGGTCGGCAGGGCGAGCTTCGCAGCGTGCTGATCGTCGACGACGCACCGCGCTCGCAGTACCTCTACCCGGAGTTTTTGCTGTTCGAGGATCTGTTCCGCCGCCACGGGCTGCGCGCCCGCATCGCCGACCCTTCCGAGCTGAGCCTACGCGAGGGCCGTCTGGTCTGCGAGGCCGAACCTTTCGATCTGGTCTACAACCGGCTGACCGATTTCTCGCTGACCGAGCCGATGCATGCCGTGCTGCGGCAGGCCTGGCTCGATGAGGTCGTCGTGCTCACCCCCGACCCGCTGGCCCATGCGCTGCGCGCCGACAAGCGCCACCTGGCGCTGCTGTGCGACGCCGAACGGCTGGAGGCGATCGGCGTGGACGCTGCGACGGCCGCACTGCTGCAGCAGACGGTGCCGCAGACCGAGGTCGTGACAGCCGACCGCGCCGAAGCGTTGTGGGCGGCGCGGCGCGACCTGTTCTTCAAGCCGCGCGACGGTTTTGGCAGCCGGGCGGCCTACCGGGGCGACAAGCTGACCCGGCGGGTCTGGCAGGACACCATCCTCGGTGGGCAGGGTGGGGGCTACGTGGCGCAGGCGCTGGTGCGGCCGGGCGAGCGCACCGTACCGACGGCCGATGACCCGGCGCGATTGCTCAAGTTCGATCTGCGCAACTACGCCTACGCCGGGCAGGTGCAGTGGGTGGCGGCGCGGCTCTATCAGGGGCAGACCACCAACTTCCGCACACCCGGCGGCGGCTTTGCCCCGGTCTTTGCCCATCGGCGCAGCGAGGCGGTCGAGGCTCTGGCAGAGTCCGGCCCGATCGCGCCACGGCGCGATGATTCCGATCCATCCCTTGATGCAAGGAGCGTTCGATCATGCTGAATTCCCTGCGGGCCACCCTGGCCCCGTCCCTGGCTCGCTGGCTGGCCCTCGGGGCCTGCGCCGGGCTGACCGCCTTGTCGGCCACGGCTGCATCAGCGGCCGAGTTCAAGCTGACCAGCCCGAGCGTGGCGCCGGACAGCCGTATCGGCGACAAGCACGTGTTTTCCGGCTTCGGTTGCCACGGCGGCAATCAGTCGCCGGCCCTGCGCTGGAGCGGTGCCCCCGACAAGACGCAGAGCTTTGCGCTGACGGTCTATGACCCGGATGCGCCGACCGGTTCGGGCTGGTGGCACTGGGTGGTCTATGACATTCCCAACCGCGTCACGGGTCTGGCCGAAGGCGCCGGCCTGCCCAATGGCATCGGCCTGCCGGGCACCTCGCAGCAAGGCCGTACCGATTTCGGCATGCCTGGCTACGGCGGTCCGTGCCCGCCGGTGGGCGACAAGCCGCACCGCTACATCTTCACGCTGTATGCGCTGAAGGTGCCCAAGCTCGACGTGCCAGCTGACGCCACCGCGGCGCTGATCGGTTTCATGATCAACGCCAACAAGATCGGCGAGAGCAGCTTCACGGCCACGTTCGGTCGCTGATTTCGCGGCGATTCGGTGATCAGGGTTGTGGTTCCTCGAACTGCAACCCGTTGTCAGCCATCCACTCGCGGGCGGCGCGGAAAGCTTCGATGGCCGCCGGGGCGCCGGCATAGGGTGCGACGTGCAGCAGCACCTCGCGCAGCTCAGCCAGGGTGGCGCCGTTGTTCATCGCGCCGCGCAGGTGGCCCTTGAGTTCCTGACTGCGGCCCAGCGCGGCCAGCATTGCCACGGTGCACAGGCTGCGCTGCTTGAGCGCGAGCCCGTCGCGCAGCCAGGTCGAGCCCCAGGCGTGTTCGTTGACGTAGCTCTGCAGCGGGCTTGAGAACGCATCGGCCTGCGCCAGCGCGCGGTCGACGAAGACATCCCCCATCACCTGACGGCGGCGCTGTTCGCCGGGGTGGCGTTGGTCGGGCTGGGTGATTTCGGGCGTCAGGTGGGAATCGGACATCGGGGCCTCGGCGGTGAACTGCGGGGCCCCGGATTGTCGATCAGAAGTTCATGCCGACCTTCAGGCCCAGGGTGGTCGGGTCATAGTCGACGCCGCCGCTCGAACCGGTGCTGTGGATGCGCAGATCGGCACCGGCGTAGAACTTGCCCTGACGGTAGTTGACGCCCGCGGCCAGACCGACGCCGTACAGCGTGGTGCTCGAACCGCCGTCAACCGTGAACATCGCCAGGCTCGGGCCGACGCCGGCCGACATGCCGTCACCGAAGGGCACGGTGTAACGCGGCGACAGCTCGTAGCCGGTGACCTTCACGCCATGCGAGTCCGACTGGCTGATGTTCAGGTGGGTGCGCATGCGGCGGTCAGCGGTCTGGATCAGGCCGCAGTTGAAGTTGACGTCCACGCCCCAGGCATCGGCGGTGCCGCCTTGCGACGAGTCGTTGGAGTTGATCGTCAGCGCCACGGTCGGGGCGAACTGAAAGCCCGGCTTGGTGATCGGCAGCAGGGTCAGGCCTTCGGCAGCCTGAGCGGCGGGGGCGGCCAGCACAGCAGCAGTCAGCAGGGACAGGGCGGCAATCTTTTTCATGGTGTGTGTTCCTTGAGGTGGGCTCGGCAAGCCTCGGGATAACCCTAGGTTTGCGCACGAGGGTCGCATTGTGCCGTCCGAATCAGGACCGATCTGTGACTCGGGTCACAGATCCAGGGGCCACAATCCCGGCCCCATGAGATATCGGGTGGATGAAGGGTCGTTGAGGGTGGGACGGTGGCTGTGGTGGCTCGTCGGGCTGTGGCTGCCTGTCTGCGGCATGGCCTGGGCGCAGGAAGGCGCCGTGGCCGTGGAGGTGCTGGCTCAAGACCCGCAGTGGTTGCGCCTGTTGCATGCCCGGGAAGGCCGGGGCGAGATCCTCGACGCCGAGTTCTATCTGTCGCCCCAGGGGCGCGACGACCCGCAAGCTGAGCTGCGGGCCACGCTGCAGGCCTTGTCGGCGCCATGGGTGGAGGGGCGGGCGGATCAGCACCCCCGTTGCCGTTTCCCGGCGCGTTATCACTGGCTGGCGAGCCGGCTTGATCTGCCCGACTACCAGTCCCGCGATGTGCGGTGCGCGCGCTTCGAGGCCTGGGCACAGCTGGATCATCTGCGCTCGATCAGCCTGCTCGAAGTCAGCGGCTATTTCGGCAATCCGGCCTCGTCCTTTGGCCATGCCCTGCTGCGGCTGGATAGCGATGCCCCCGACAGCGTGGCCGGGCTGCTCGATACCAGCGTCAATTTCGGGGCAATGGTGCCGCCCAACGAATGGGCGCTGGTCTACGTCTGGAAGGGACTGACCGGCGGGTACCGCTCGGGGTTTTCGGATCGGTTGTTTCACAGTCACGATCAAACCTACGCCCGCAACGAGTTTCGGGATCTGTGGCAGTTCGAGCTTGATCTGAACGAGGATCAGCGCCGTCTGGTGGTTGAACACCTCTGGGAGGTGATCGGCCGCAAGTTCACCTATTACTTTCTGACCGAGAACTGCGCCTGGCGCATCGGTGAGCTGGTCGAGCTGGCGCTGGGTCGGCCGGTGCTGCCCGCATCCTCGTCGCCCTGGTTCCCGCCGATTGAGCTGTTCTTTGCCCTTCAGCGCCAACCCGGACTGGTGCGGGTGGTGCGGGCGATGCCCTCGGCAGAAAGAACGCTGCATCACCAACTCGATCAGGTTCGCGCCGAACAACGGCCGGCCCTGCGCCAGGCGATGCAGGACCCGGGGTCGAGCACCGCATTGCAAGGGCTGGATTCGGCCAGTCTGGAGGCCTTGTTGGCTTACTGGGACTACCGGCTCACCGCGGTCTGGCCGGACGTGCCCACCGATCTGCGACAGGCGCGTGACCGGGTGCTGCGGCGTCGCATGGTGCTGCCGGCCGGGGGCGCGGCTCTGGCCCCTCTGGCAGCACCGATGTCTCCGGCGGCGGGCAACCCCCCGGCGCTGCTTGGGGTGAGTGGGGCGCAAGGGCCTGACCCGGCTTCCGGGCGGGTGCAGCTGAGGCTGTCGCCGTACTTCCAGGATTTCCTGGGATTTCATGGGCTGGACAACAGTGAACTGGTCCTGCTCGATACCCGCATCGAGGCCGATTCGCAGGGGCATGTGGGTCTGGGTGGACTCGATCTGGTTCGCGTTCGCAAGCTCAACAGCACTTCGCAGGATTGGCCGGGCCTTTGGCATCCGACCTGGCATCTGCGTCTGGGGAGCGCCGAACGGGAGAGCGGGGCCACGTCCTGGAATGAGGGCCTGCGAGGCGAAGCGGCCGGCGGTGCAGGGGCTGCCTGGTCCTGGACGCCGGGCGTGACCGCCTGGGCGATGGTGGGTCTGCGGGCCTGGCAGCACCCGGGAGCGGTTCGCGTCGAGCCGGAGCTGGGCGTGCTGGTGGCGCGATCGACCTGGAAGGCGTTGGGGCAGATCCGGGTCGATCACGATCTGCAGGGGCAGCCGGTCCGGCCGAGGATGGACCTGGGCGTCAGCCATGCGCTGCGCCCGGGACTTGAGGTTCGTCTGGAGATCGGCGACACGGCCCG
>DALYHR010000104.1:0-7239 GCA_031970775.1 Burkholderiaceae bacterium
TGCCCTGTCCGGGCGCGCTCTCGACCCCGACCGAGCCGCCCATCAGCTCGGCGATGCCCCGGGTCACCACCAGACCCAGGCCGGTTCCGCCGTAGCGTCGGGTGGTCGAGTTGTCGGCCTGTTCGAAGGCGCGGAACAGCCTCGACTGCTGCTCGGTACTCAGGCCGATGCCGGTATCACGCACCTCGAAACGCAGCCGGTATTCGGCCTCAGGATCAGCGGACAGGCCGGCATCGAGACGAATGATCCGCAGCGCCACCCAGCCGTGCTCGGTGAACTTGACCGCATTGGCCAGCAGGTTGACCAGCGCCTGAGTCAGCCGGGTGGCATCGCCGCACAGCCGCGCCGGCACTTCGGCGTCGATCTCGATGCGGACCTCGAGCTGCCGGGCCCGGGCCGCCTCGTCGATGGCGGCATGAATCGTCCCGATGACGTCGGCCAGCACGAAGTCGTCCTGCTCCAGCACCAGACGACCCGCCTCGATCTTCGATAGATCGAGCACATGGTTGACGATGCCCAGCAACAGCAGACCCGCTGCGGCAATCTTGTCGAGCTGCCCCTCCTGCTCGGGAGTCGCCCCGCTGCGGCGCATCAGGTAGGTCAGACCGAGGATGCCGTTGATCGGCGTGCGGATCTCATGGCTCATTTGCGCCAGGAAGGCGCTCTTGGCCCGCGTGGCAGCCTCGGCCGCTTCGGCACGGTGGGCCAGCTCGGTTTGCAGCGCATGAATCTGCGCCTCGCGAGCCCGGCGGGCACGGTGATCGATCAAGGTTGAGCGGGTATGGCTGAACTCGCCCGCAGCATTCAGCGCCATGTCGCCGCTCACCAGCACCGGCAACACCGAGCCGTCCTTGCAGAGAAACTCCATCTCCAGGTCGCGCACCCGGCCTTGTTGACGGAACTCGGCGTAGTTGACCCGGAACCGCTGCTGGCTCTCCGGCGTCATGAACTCGGTCATCGAGCGGCCGATCATCTCCTCGCGGCGATAGCCGAGCAGATCGAGCTCGGTCTGATTGACATCGATCAGCACCCCGTGCGGATCCAGCGAGTGATAGCCGCAGGGCGCTCGGTCATAGAGCTCGCGCACCTCGCGATGACGGGTCTGCAGCCGGGCGTTGAGCAGGGTCAGCTCCTGAGTGCGGTCGGTCACCGCCTGCTCCAGCCCGGCCCGCTCCTGGCGGATCTGTGCGCTTTGCTCGGACAAGCGCTCGTGGAGCCGGTTCAGGCTCTCGATCAGGGTGCGAATCTCCCGGCTGCCCTGGGCCGGCAGCGGCGTCCAGGTCTGGGACGGGTCTTCGGCCCGACCCAGTTGCACCGATTCGAGCCGATGGGCGGCCTTCTCCAGCGGGGCCAGTTCGCGCCGCATCCACCCCAGCATCAGCATCCCCACCCCCACGGCGCACAGAGCCGCCGCCAGGTAGATGCGCTCAGCCACCCGGCGCACCGGTAAAAACGCCTCCTCGGTCGGCAGGTAGGCCCCGATCAGCCAGTCGACCCAGGGGTTGGCGGTCCGCGCCGCAGTGCTGAAAATCTCCATCCCCCGTGAGTCGACCACCACGTCCGACCGCAGATCGCCCTTGAGCCGATCATCGAACAGCGGGTTGACGCCCGGGGCGGGCATCGGCTGCATCACCCGCCCTGGGTCGGTGCTGGTGACGAATACACCTTCCTTGGGCGAGATGACATGAAACCCGCCCGTCGCGCCATTGCGCACCGCATCCGCGAAATGGAAGGGGCTGCCGGCACTGATCAGCTCTGACCCGCACAGCACCGCCACGATCTGCCCCCGGTCATCGAACATCGGCACGGCCACGATCAAGACCGGCCGGCGTGCAAAGCGCCCGATCTGGGGCCGCACCACCGGTCGACCGGTGTCGATCACCTCGCGGAAATAGGGCGAATCGCGGTAGTCGTTGCCGATAAAGCCGCGCATCGGCGCCTCGGCCACCCGCACTCCGGCCCGGGAGATCACGTAGATATCCCGGCTGAACAGATTCAGGGCCAGGGGCTGACCGGAGAGAAAGTCCTGAACCCGCTCGGTGCCCCCGGGAGCGGGTATCAGCAGGGCCAGCTGAGCGGCGAGCATCTGCAGGGACCGCACCCGGTGCTCGACCTCACGATCAAGGCCCCGGGCGACGTGGCCCGCGGTGGTGAGCTGCTCCCGAGCCACCCCGGCGACGAAATCGCGCTGCAGCCCGTGCACGACATAGACCGACAGCGCAGCGATGCCACCCACAAAGATGAGCCCCGACACCAGCGCCAGCTTGAGCGTGAGCGGCCACTGGCCCATCTGCCACCACGTGCCTGCCCAGGGTCGCCTACTCATGTTCCCTCCCGCCGACCGGCTCTGTAACACGATGATTACACACCCCAATGAGTGAACTATTCACGCCCCTCATTCGCAGGGTGCGAGGCTGGCGGTGCAGCTCTGCCCCCGTCTTGCGCCCGATCAAGGTCAGTGAAGGTGAGCAGTCCACAGTACGAGCCCGGAACGGCTGCGACCGGTCCCGAGGAGTTCCGTCATGCATCACCCCTGGAAGTTCTGGAAAAAAGCCCTTGTCGGTCTGACCCTGCTGCTGTTGAGCGCGGCCCTGACCGCGTCCTGGTTGTACCGGCGCGAGATCGCCCGCGTGTGGTTCGTGACCCATCTGTTCGATGGCAGCGCCCAGGTGGAGTCCTTCCGACACATGGACCGCTACTTCCGCATGCATGTGGCGCACCGCGCCGGGCCGGAGTCGCCGATGCCGGCGGCCTCGACCGCCCTGGCCCTGCCGGTGCAGTACCGCTTTGCCGGCCAGACCCGCTCCACCCAGGAGCTGCTCGACAGCACCGAGACCACCGGCCTGATCGTGCTGCGCAACGGGCAGGTGCTGCATGAGCACTACGCCCTGGGCAACGATGCCTCGACGCACTGGATGGGCTGGTCGCTGGGCAAGTCGGTGGTGTCCTCGCTGATCGGGCTGGCGCTGCAGGAGGGCTTCATCGACAGCATCGACGACCCGCTGACCCGTTACGCCCCCGAGCTGTCGGGCTCGGCCTACGACGGCGTGACGATCCGTCAGGCGCTGCAGATGTCCTCGGGCGTGTCCTGGAACGAGAACTACGGCGACAGCCAGTCGGATGTCGTGCGTTTCGGCCGCACCTTCGCCTTCGGCGGCTCGCTGGAAGCCTTCGCCCGCACCCTCAAGCGTGAACACGCGCCGGGCACCTTTCACCGCTACAACAGCCTGGACGTGCAGGTGCTGGGCATGGTGTTGGAAAACGCCACCGACCGCAGCCTGAGCAGCTATCTGGAGCAGCGGCTGTGGTCCCATATCGGCGCCAGTGCCGACGCCTACTGGGTGATCGATGACAGCGGCTCGGAATTCGCCGCCGGGGGCCTGAGCCTGACGCTGCGCGACTGGGCCCGTTTCGGACAGCTGCATCTGCAGCACGGCCGCTGGCAGGGTGAGGAGCTGATGCCGCGCGACTGGGTGGCGCTGTCGCATCAGGCCGGCGCCCCACATCTGCGTCCGGGTCCGCGTGATTCAGCCAACACGCCCCTGGGCTACGGCCTGCTGTGGTGGCTGCCGCAGGACAACACCGGGCTGGACAGCCCCTACGTCGCCATCGGGGTCTACAACCAGTTCATCTACATCGATCCGGCCCGTCAGGTGGTGATCGTCAAGACCTCGGCCAACCGTCGCTATGGCGTGACGCCGGACGAGTCCAGCCTGCGCGAGAACGAAACCCTGGCCTGGCTCAAGGCGGTGGCCGAAGCCACCGACCGCTAAAGGCGCCTCGGGGAACCTCAGACCGGCTCGAAGCCGTTGGGGTTCTTCGACTGCCAGCGCCAGGCGTCCTCGCACATGGTGTCCAGGCCGCGACGCGCCTTCCAGCCCAGCAGCGTCAGCGCCAGCCCCGGGTCGGCGTAGCAGGCCCCGATATCGCCGGCGCGGCGGTCGGTGATCTTGTAGGGCACGCGCCGGCCGCTGGCGAGTTCGAAGGCGCCAATCACGTCCAGCACGCTGTAGCCCTGCCCGGTGCCGAGATTGACCGTGACCGAGCGCTTCTGCCCCAGCAGATAGCGCAGCGCCGCCACATGGCCCTCGGCCAGATCGACCACGTGGATGAAGTCGCGCACCCCCGTGCCGTCATGGGTGGCGTAGTCGCCGCCAAAGACCAGCAGCTGCGGCCGCTTGCCCACCGCCACCTGTGCGACGTAGGGCATCAGGTTGTTGGGCACACCGCGCGGGTCTTCGCCGATCAGGCCGCTCGGATGCGCCCCGACCGGGTTGAAATAGCGCAGGTAGGCGATGTTCCAGCTCGAGTCGCAACGCTCCAGCTCGCGCAGCATCTGCTCGCCCAGCAGCTTGGTCATGCCGTAGGGGTTGGTACAGGACAGCGCCGAGTCCTCGCGGATCGGCAGCCGCTCGGGCTGACCGTAGACCGTAGCCGACGAGCTGAACACCAGGCTCTTGACGTCGTTGCGGCGCATCGCCTCGGCCACGCTGACCAGCCCGCCGAGGTTGTTGCGGAAGTATTCGAGCGGCTTTTCGTTGGATTCGCCCACCGCCTTGTGCGCAGCGAAGTGGATCACGCCGTCGATGCCGTGCTCGGCGATGACGCGCGTCATCAGCTCGGTGTCGTTGACGTCGCCTTCAACAAAGATCGGCGGCTCTTCAAGCAGGATTTCCAGACGCTCCAGCACCCGCCGCGAGCTGTTGGCGAAGTTGTCGAGCCCGACGACCTGGAAGCCGGCCTCGCGCAGGGCGATCCAGGTGTGGGAGCCGATATAACCGGTGGCACCGGTCAGCAGAATCGTGTGCGAGGTGGTGTTCATGATGGGTCTGATTCTGTCAAACGGTTCTGAGGGCGAAACCCCAAAACAGCCCCTGCGCGACGGCCCGTTCGTGACGGGACACCTACAATTCGCGAATGTTTCAAGCCATCGCTGCCTCGATCGGACCGGCCCTGGGGCGTGAAGCCCTGACCCGCGTCACGCTGCTGCTCAACCACATTCTGTTGGCCGAGCCCGAAGCGACCCGCCGCCTGCGCGCCCAGACCGGGCGGTTGATCCGCATCGGCTGGGATCAGTGGCCGTCGTTTCTGCCTCCGCCGCCCGATGCGGTCTGGCGCATCACCCCGGCCGGCCTGCTCGAACTCGAAGAGCCGGAGGCCGCCGGCGAGGGTCTGAGCGTCACGCTCGACCACCGCCAGTGGCTGGGCTGGCTGATGACCGGCCGGCAGGGACGCCCGCCGATGGACATTCAGGGCGACGCCGCCTTTGCGGCCGAAGTCGCCTGGCTGGCCGAGAACCTGCGCTGGGACATTGAGGACGATCTGGCCCGGCTGATCGGCGAGGTGCCGGCACACGAGCTGGCCCGCTTCGCCCACGGCTTCGTCGAGGTGCTGGGCAAACTGCTGCAGCGCCTGCCCGGCCGCAACGGCTGAAACCGGCTCCCCCCATGAAACACGCACTGCGCCTGGCGCGCATCGGCTGGGTTTTGCTGCGGCACGGCGTCATCGAGATGGCGCTGGCCTCGATGCCGCATCCCTTCCTGCGCTGGCTGGCCCGGGTGGCCGCCTTCGGACGCCATCACGTCGAGCCGCGCGGTGTGCGGCTGCGCACCGCGCTGGAGCGCCTCGGCCCGATCTTCGTCAAGTTCGGGCAGGTGCTCTCGACCCGCCGCGACCTGCTGCCCACCGATGTGGCCGACGAGCTGGCGCGGCTGCAGGACCGCGTGCCGCCCTTTCCCAGCGATCAGGCCCGGGTGCTGATCGAGCGCTCGCTGGGCCGGCCGATCGATCAGGTTTTCGAGCAGCTCGACCTGGAACCGGTGGCCAGCGCCTCGATCGCCCAGGTCTATTTCGGCCGGCTGATCGGCGGGCGCGAAGTCGCCGTCAAGGTGCTGCGCCCCGGCATGCTGTCGGTGATCGACTCCGATCTCGGCCTGCTGCGCACCGCCGCCGGCTGGCTGGAGCGCCTCTCGGCCGATGGCCGGCGCCTGCGCCCGCGAGAGGTGGTGGCCGAGTTCGACAAGTACCTGCACGACGAGCTCGATCTGGTGCGCGAAGCCGCCAACGCCGCACAGCTGCGCCGCAACATGGACGGCCTCGATCTGGTGCTGGTGCCGGAGATGATCTGGGACTACTGCACCGCCGAGGTGATGGTGATGGAGCGCATGAAGGGCGTGCCGATCAGCCAGATCGACCGGCTACGCGAAGCCGGCGTCGACATCAAAAAGCTCGCCCGCGACGGTGTGACGATCTTCTTCACTCAGGTGTTCCGCGACGGCTTTTTCCACGCCGACATGCACCCGGGCAACATCCAGGTCAGCATCGATCCGGCCACCTTCGGCCGCTATATCGCCCTGGATTTCGGCATCGTCGGCACGCTGGAGCAGCGCGACAAGGACTATCTGGCGCAGAACTTTCTGGCCTTTTTCAAGCGCGACTACCGACGCGTGGCCGACCTGCACATCGAGTCGGGATGGGTGCCGCGCGAGACCCGCGCCGATGAACTCGAAGGCGCAGTGCGCGCGGTCTGCGAGCCGCAGTTCGACCGCCCGCTCAAGGACATCTCGCTCGGCCAGGTGCTGATGCGGCTGTTCCAGACCTCGCGCCGCTTCAATGTCGAGATTCAGCCGCAGCTGGTGCTGCTGCAAAAGACGCTGCTCAACATCGAGGGCCTGGGCCGTCAGCTCGACCCCGACCTCGATCTGTGGAACACCGCGCTGCCCTTCCTGGAGCGCTGGATGAACGAGCAGGTAGGCTGGCGCGCCCTGCTGCGCCACCTGCAGGCCGAAGCCCCCCGCTACGCCGCGCACCTGCCGGCCTTGCCGCGACTGCTGCACGACGCGCTGAGCGCCCAGGCCAGCGGCAACAGCAGCAGCGGTGCGCCCTCCCGGCAGGAAGCGCTGATGATGGCGCTGCTGGTCGAGCAGCGCCGCACCAACCGACTGCTGCTCGGGGTGGTCTGGACCGCCGTCGGCTTCGCACTGGGCATGGCCCTGACCGCCCTGGCCACCCGGGCACTGGGCCTGGGCCGCCTATTCCACTAGTCCACTCGTCCCCGCGCGCTGTGACCGCCATGAACACCACGCTGATCGTCTTCGTCGTGCTCTACCTGCTCGGAACGCTGGGCATCGGTGTGTGGGCCGGCTCCCGCATCAAGAACACCGCCGACTTCGCCGTGGCCGGCCGCAGCCTGCCGCTGATCATGGTGATCACCACCACCTTCGCCACCTGGTTCGGGGC
>DALYHR010000105.1:0-2679 GCA_031970775.1 Burkholderiaceae bacterium
GTGGCCGGGGAGATCATCGACGGCTTCCGGCTGGAAGAGCTGGTGCATCAGGGGGGGATGGCCAATCTCTGGCAGGTCACGCATCCGGATCACACCCTGCCGATGCTGATGAAAGTGCCGCGCATCAAGGGCGGGGAGGATCCGGCCACCATCGTCGGCTTCGAAGTCGAGCAGATGATCCAGCCGATGCTGGTGGGCGCGCATGTACCCCGGTTCATCGCCAGCGGGGACTTTGCCCGGCGTCCCTACATCGTGATGGAGCAGATTCCCGGCGAGACGCTGCGCTCCCGGCTCGACCGCTTGCCGTTACCGTTTGAGGAGGTCGCCGACCTCGGGACGCGGATCGCCAATGCGATTCATGACCTGCATCGGCAGCATGTCATCCACCTCGACCTCAAGCCCAGCAACATCCTGTTCCGGCCCTGCCGGGCCGATGGGGATGGTGGCGAAGCGGTGCTGATCGATTTCGGTCTGTCGCGCCACGAGTTCCTGCCCGATCTGCTGGACGAGGAGTTCCAGCTGCCGATGGGCACCGGGCCTTATATGTCGCCCGAACAGGTGCAGTTCCTGCGCAGCGAGCCGCGCAGCGATCTGTTCGCCCTCGGGGTGATCCTGTACCACCTCACGACCGGTCATCGGCCCTTTGGGGCCCCGCAGACCGTGCGGGGTCTGCGCGAGCGTCTCTATCAGGCACCGATTCCGCCCCGGGTGCACCGGCCGGACTGTCCGCCCTGGTTGCAGGAAGTGATCCTGCGTTGCCTGGAGGTCGAGGCTGACAAGCGCCACCCGACGGCGGCGCATCTTGCGCAGGATCTGCTCAATCCCGATGGGATTCCGCTGACCGAGCGATCCGAGCGCCTCGACCGCGGTGGCCCCATCAACCGCTTCAAGCGCTGGTTCAAGGCGATCGGCGCCGAGCCGGTGGCCCGTGCGACGGCATCCGAGTTGATCCGCCGCGCCCCGATCATCCTCGTCGCGGTCGATGTCAACGGCGCTACGCCCGAGTTGCTGGAGCAGATGCGCGAGACGGTCTATCGGCTGGTGGTGACCGAGCGCAGTGCCCGGCTGGCCTGCATCGGCGTGATGCGCACGGCGCGCATCGGCATTGACGAGCTGACCGATTCGCAGGGGCGCAGCCTGCACGTGAAAAAGCTGGTCGAACTCAAGCACTGGGCGCGCCCACTCGGGCAGGCCCTCGATCTGGCCGAGGGGCGACTGACCTTCCATGTGCTGGAGGCTCCGGATCCGGGCAGCGCGATTCTCGATTTCGCGCGACGCAATCACGTCGACCACATCGTCATGGGCGCGCGCGGGCGCTCAGCGCTGCGCCGCTACCTCGGCAGCGTGACCTCGCAGGTGCTGGCCAAGGCCGAGTGCACCGTCACCGTGGTGCGCGTCCCCAGCGAGTCGCGGCAACTGAGCGAATCCGACGCTGCGTCCTGAGCGCGGGCTTCGGCACCCCTACAATCCGCGCACTTTCTTCTTTCCGACAAACCCCCTCAGCACGACCATGTCCAAAGACATCAAGCGCGTCGTCCTCGCCTATTCGGGCGGTCTGGACACCTCCATCATCCTCAAGTGGCTCCAGGATCAGTATCAGTGTGAGGTGGTGACGTTCACCGCCGACATCGGTCAGGGCGAGGAGATCGAGCCGGCTCGCGCCAAGGCGATCAAGATGGGCATCAAGCCCGAGAACATCTTCATCGAAGACCTGCGCGAAGAATTCGTGCGCGACTTCGTTTTCCCGATGTTCCGCGCCAACGCCCTGTACGAAGGCGAATATCTGTTGGGCACCTCGATCGCTCGCCCGCTGATCGCCAAGCGTCTGGTCGAGATCGCGCAAGCCACTCAGGCCGATGCCATCAGCCACGGCGCCACCGGCAAGGGCAACGATCAGGTCCGCTTTGAGCTCGGCGCCTACGCGCTGATGCCGGGCGTGAAGGTGATCGCCCCGTGGCGTGAATGGACGCTGTCGAGCCGTGAAAGCATGCTGGCCTACGCCGATCAGCACGGCATTCCGGTCGATTTCAAGAAGCGCAAGGGCGGCGCACCGTACTCGATGGACGCCAACCTGCTGCACATCAGCTACGAAGGCGGCATCCTCGAAGACCCGAATTTCGAGCCCGAAGCCGATATGTGGCGCCTGACCCGCAGCCCGGAAAAGGCGCCGGCCAAGCCGCAGGTGATCGAGCTGACCTATGAAAAGGGCGATGTGGTGGCGATCGACGGCGAGCGTCTGTCGCCCGCCAAGGTGCTGGCCAAGCTCAACGAGATCGGCGGCCTGCACGGTGTGGGCCGGCTCGACAAGGTCGAGAACCGCTACGTCGGCATGAAGAGCCGTGGCTGCTACGAAACCCCGGGCGGCACGATTCTGCTGGCCGGCCACCGCGCGATCGAGTCGATCACGCTCGACCGCGAAGTGCTGGCGCTCAAGGACGACCTGATGCCGCGCTATGCCCGCATGGTCTACAACGGCTACTGGTTCGCCCCGGAGCGCGTGCTGCTGCAAGGTCTGATCGACGCCAGCCAGGCCACGGTCAATGGCACGGTCAAGTTGAAGCTCTACAAGGGCACGATCATGTGCGTCGGCCGCGAATCGCTGACCGACAGCCTGTTCGACCCGAAGATCTCGACCTTCGACGACGACGGCGGCGCCTACAACCAGGCCGACGCTGGCGG
>DALYHR010000105.1:2779-7217 GCA_031970775.1 Burkholderiaceae bacterium
AAGAAGGCATGAGCACTCCGCAACTCAGCGTGACCAGCGTTGGCACTCAGGCCAACGTCTATTTCGACGGCAAGTGCGTCTCGCATAGCGTGACCCTGGCTGATGGCAGCAAGAAGAGCGTTGGCGTGATCCTGCCCTCGCAGCTGACCTTCAACACCGGTGCGCCGGAAGTGATGGAAACCGTGGCCGGTGCCTGCAGCGTGCTGCTGCCGGGTTCGGTCGACTGGCAGACCTTCGGCCCCGGCCAGAAGTTCGATGTGCCGGGCCATTCGAGCTTCCAGATCAAGGTGGAAGGCTCGGCCTACCACTACATCTGCCACTTTGGCTGATCGGGTGATCTGAACCCGTCGCGCGCGGCCTAGCCCAGGCTGCGCACCAGATCGATGGCCTGTTCGATCCGCTCCACGGGGTGGATCGTCAGGCCATCGATCGTTTTCTTCGGCACATTGGCCTTGGGCACCAAGGCGACGCTAAAGCCGAGCTTGGCGGCTTCCTTGAGCCGCTCCTGACCGCGTGGCGCGGGACGCACCTCGCCGGCCAGCCCCACCTCCCCGAAGGCGATGAAGCCGCGCGGCAGCGAGCGCCCGCGCAGGCTGCTCTGAATCGCCAGCAGCACCGCCAGGTCAGCCGCCGGCTCGCTGATGCGCACGCCACCGACCGCGTTGACGAAGACATCCTGATCGGCACAGGCCACTCCGGCGTGACGGTGCAGCACCGCCAGCAGCATCGCCAGCCGGTCGCGCTCCAGCCCGACCGACAGACGCCGCGGGCTCGGACCGCCGCTGTCGACCAGCGCCTGAATTTCGACCAGTAGCGGGCGCGTGCCTTCGAGCGTCACCAGCACGCACGAGCCCGGCACCGGTTCGGCATGGGTGGATAAAAAGATCGCGCTCGGGTTGGCCACGCCGCGTAGGCCCGATTCGGTCATCGCAAACACACCGATCTCGTTGACCGCGCCGAAGCGGTTCTTGATGGCGCGAATCAGCCGGAAGCTGGAGTGCGTGTCCCCTTCGAAATACAGCACCGTATCGACGATGTGTTCGAGCACGCGCGGGCCGGCGAGTTGTCCGTCCTTGGTGACATGGCCGACCAGCACGATGGTGATGCCGCGCGACTTGGCCGCACGGGTCAGGTGGGCGGCGCATTCGCGCACCTGGGCCACCGAGCCGGGCGCTGAGCTGAGCTGCTCGGAAAACAGCGTCTGGATTGAGTCGATCACGCAGAACGCCGGCTGCTCGGCATCGAGCGTGGCAAGGATCTTCTCCAGATTGATTTCGGCCAGCACACGCACGCCGGTGCCGGGCAAGCCGAGGCGCCGGGACCGCAGGGCCACCTGCGCGCCCGACTCTTCGCCGGTGACGTAGAGCACCTTCATGGCGCTCGACAGCGCATCGACCGCCTGGAGCAGCAGCGTGCTCTTGCCGATGCCGGGGTCTCCGCCGATCAGCACGACACCGCCTTCGACGATGCCGCCGCCGAGCACGCGGTCGAGCTCCGTCAGACCGGTGGGGGTGCGGGCGACGTCGGCCGCCTCGATCTCGCTGAGGGTGGCGACGGGCTGGCTGCGGGCCAGCGCCTGGAAACGGTTGTTCTTGCCGGAGCTCGCTGCCGCCTCGACCACGCTTTCTTCGAGCGTGTTCCAGGCGTTGCAGCTCGGGCATTTGCCCAGCCACTTCGGGCTGGTGCCGCCGCATTCGCGGCAGGTGTAGAGCGTCTTGTCACGGGCCATGCCCGTGAGTGTGACTCAGCGCACCGGGCCGGAGATGCGGCGCAGCGATGTCAGGCCGTGGCGCAGGGCGCCAGCGATGTGGGCCAGCAGCAGCACGATCAGCAGGTTGGCCAGCACTTCATGGGCTTCTTCCAGACCTTCATGCAGATCGTGGTTCTCGGCCATCGGGCTGCCAATGGCGAAGAGATTGAAGACCTGAATCGCCTTGCCGTCGCTCCAGACGATCGCCGGACCGCTGAACAGCAGGCCGGTCAGCACCAGCAGCAGGCCGATGTGGACTCCACGCTCGGCCCAGAGTTGCCAGCCTGCCGGCGACAGCGGGCGCGGGGTATTGCCGGCCAGGTTCTGGCGCACACGCCACAGAATGCGGGCGATCAGCAGCACCCAGACCAGGGCGCCGACGCTGATATGCAGGGCCTTGACCGATTTGCGCAGATCGCCCTTGGGAAGTTCCTCGAAATACAGGCCGACAGCCAGCAGGCCCAGTACCAGCAGAGCGCCACCCCAGTGAGCGATGCGGGAGATCTTGCCGTACAGCGTCGGTGTGTCTTGGGTCGGGAGGGACATGGTGAACTCGTTATGGCATGAAGCAGGTGACCGGATTATCGGGGTGCTTGCCGCCGTGTGAACGACGGCGCCGGTCGCGCGGACCGGGGGTTTAAGCACCTGTTCAGACGCCGGAGTCGGCCTCGACCCGAACCGGCACGCGGCGCGACAACGCACACATCAGCTCGTAGCCGATCGTCCCCGCAGCGGTGGCCACTTCATCGATTGGCAGCAGCGCGCCGCAGGACGAGCGGCCCCACAGCGTCACTTCACTGCCGAAGCCGGCGGCACGTCCGGCCCGCAGCACCGGCTCCAGATCGACCGCCAGCATGTCCATCGAGACCCGTCCGACCAGTCGGGTGCGGATGCCTTCGACCAGAACAGGTGTACTGGCGCCGTCGCGGCCCGGTGCATGGCGCGGATAGCCATCGGCATAGCCGCAGGCGACGATGCCGATCGACATCGGCTCAGTCGCGGTGAAGGTGCTGCCGTAGCCCACGCTGTCGCCGGACGCCAGCTGCTGCGTTGCGACGAGTTGGCTGCGCAGACTCATTGCCGGCTCGAGCCCCCAATCTGTTGCCGAGTGCAGCGGGAAGTCGGGTGACGCGCCGTAAAGCGCCACGCCAGCGCGTACCCAGTCGCCGGAGACGGTGGGCGTCGGACGATCCGGTCGCAGACGGCGGTCGGCATGGCGCAGGATCGCCGCACTGTTGGCCAAGCTGCGGCTGCCTGTCAGATCCAGGGTGGTGGTCGCAAAAACGTCGAGTTGACGGCTGAAGGTGTCGGGTCCCTCGGCGGACCCGGAGCGATCGGCATCTGCAAAGTGCGTGATCAGCCCGATCTCATCGACCTGGGGCAGGGCGCACAGCCGCGTCCAGGCCGTGCGGAAGGCCGCAGGTGCAAAACCGAGCCGATTCATGCCGCTATTCATCTTGAGTAGCACCTGATGGGGCTGGTGCGTCTTGTGGGCGCTGAGCCAGTCGATCTGTTCCTCGCAGTGCACCACGTGCCAGAGGTTCAGGCGCGAACACAGTTCGAGATCGCGCGGCTCGAAGCAGCCTTCCAGCAGCAGGATCGGGCCGCGCCAACCGAGCCCGCGAAGACGCTCGGCTTCCTGGAGATCCAGCAACGCGAAGCCATCGGCCCCCATCAAGCCCGGGTAGGCGTGCTCAAGCCCGTGACCATAGGCATCCGCCTTGACGACCGCCCAGACGCGTGCATCGCCGCTGCGGCTGCGGATCAGTTCGAGATTGCGGGTCAGGGCGGCGGAGTGGACAACAGCTTCGATCGGGCGGGGCATGTCGGGATTTTGCCAGCCGGGTGGCTCAACCCAGGGGCGCGCCGTCGGGTGCCGTGCTATAAACCCCGCCACTTATGGTCTGCGCACCCGCCTTCGCTGTCCCCGCCGCATGAAAAAGGGCTTCTACACCATCATGTCGGCGCAGTTTTTCAGCTCGCTGGCTGACAACGCCCTGTTCGTCGCTGCCGTCGATCTGCTGCGGACTTCGGGTGCAGAGGAGTGGCAGCGCGCCGCCTTGGTGCCGATGTTTGCGCTGTTCTATGTGATCCTGGCGCCCTTCGTCGGCGCTTTTGCCGACGCGACGCCCAAGGGGCGGGTGATGCTCTATTCCAACGGCATCAAGGTCATCGGTTGTCTGACCATGCTGTTCGGCACGCATCCGCTGGCGGCTTATGCCATCGTCGGGCTGGGTGCTGCGGCCTATTCGCCGGCCAAGTACGGCATCCTGACCGAACTGTTGCCGCCCTCGCAACTGGTCAAGGCCAATGGCTGGATCGAGGGGCTGACGATCACGTCGATCATTTTGGGTGTGTTGCTCGGCGGGCAGTTGATCGGTCCGCATATCGCGCCCTGGTTGCTGTCCCTGGACGTGCCCGGAGTCGAGACCGGTATCGATAACGCACCGGAAGCTGCCATCGCCTCGATCGTGTCGCTGTATGTGATCGCTGCGGCTTTCAACATCTACATTCCCCGTACCTCGGCACCTTTGGAGCCGCTGCCGCTGCGGCCGTTGTCGCTGGTCCCCGACTTCTTCGCCTGCAACCGTCGCCTCTGGGCGGATCGGCTTGGGCAGATCTCGCTGGCGACCACGACCCTGTTCTGGGGAGTGAGTGGCAACCTGCGCTACATCGTGCTGGCCTGGG
>DALYHR010000106.1:0-7214 GCA_031970775.1 Burkholderiaceae bacterium
AGCCCCAGATGTCGCGCGACAGATCGATCAGGATGGTGTTGACGCGGGTGAAGGCATCGAACAGCTCGGCCATGTAGTCGTGCGGCTCGATCTGGATGGTGTACGGATTGAAGCTCAGGCCAAGCTTGTCCTCGACCACCTTGCGGCTGAAGGCTTCCCAGTCCTGTTCGGGGTAGGCGCTGAGGTGGGCGTTGTAGTTGCCGACGGCGCCGTTCATCTTGGCCAGCAGCTTGACCTCGGCGATGCGGGTGCGGGCGTGCTGCAGGCGGGCCACGACGTTGGCGATTTCCTTGCCGACCGTGGTCGGGCTGGCGGTCTGGCCGTGGGTGCGGCTGAGCATCGGCTTGGCCGAGAAGCGGTGCGCCATCTCGGTGAGCTTGGCGATGATGCGGTCGACGGTCGGCAGCAGCACGGCTTCGCGCGCGCCCTTGAGCATCAAGGCGTGGCTGGTGTTGTTGATGTCCTCGCTGGTGCAGGCGAAGTGGACGAACTCGGCCGCGCGCTCCAGTTCAGCGTGATCGGCGAACTGCTGCTTGATCCAGTACTCAACCGCCTTGACGTCGTGGTTGGTGACCTTCTCGATGTCCTTGATCGCCTGCGCGTTGGCTTCGCTGAACATCAGCACCAGCGAGCGCAGATAGCCGCGCGAGGCTTCGGACAGCGGCGGGAATTCGGCAAAACCGGCGTCGGACAGGGCGATGAACCACTCGATCTCGACTTGCACGCGGCGGTGGATCAGACCGAACTCGCTCAGCAGCGGACGCAGCGCGGCGACCTTGCCGGCGTAGCGGCCATCCAGCGGTGACAGGGCGGACAGCGAGGTCAGGGGCATGGCGCTGAGCGCGCGGTTGGTATGTGGCATGGATTCACCCGGTGAAAACTTCTGCGGACCCGGGATTGTAGTTTTGCCACCCGCGCGCCCCATGGGCGCCCATGCATCGTGTGTGTTGCGTCAGCGCCGGAACAGACCGAGCCGCTGTGCTTCGAGGGCGGCTTCGGCGCGCGAGCTCACGTTGAGCTTGCGGTAGATCTGCTTGACGTAGTCGGCGATGGTGTGGCGGCTCAAACCGAGCTGTACGCCGATCTCCGGCAGGGTGAACCCCTTGGCCACCCGCAGCAGCACTTCGCGCTCGCGCTCGGTCAGCTGCACGTTGGGCACCAGCGGATCGACGAAGGGCTGCGGTGCCGGCCGGCTGGCCTGGGCCGAGAAGTACGAAATCATCCGGCGCGCAATCGAGGGCGACAGCGGCGGCTCGCCCTGGCTGATGCGCTGCAGCTGATCGATCAGCTGTTCGCGCGGCTGCTCCTTGAGCAGGTAGCCGTAGGCGCCGGCCTGTAGCGCCGGGAAGAGGTGATCGTCGTCGTCGTGGATCGTCACCACCACCGATTGCGCATCAGGCTGGCGGTCGCGCAGGGCGCGGACGACTTTCACCCCCGAGCCATCGGGCAGGCCGAGGTCGACCATGGCCAGATCGAAGCGCTGGGCGTCGACCAGTTGCAGGGCGTCGTGAACGCGGGCCGCCTCGACGACCTGGGAATCGGGAAAGACCTGCAGCACCAGCGTGCGCAGCCAGGTGCGGATCTCTGGCAGGTCTTCTAGCAGCAGGATGGTTTTCATCGGGGTTCCTTGAGGTCTAGCGGGGATTGTGGGGCGACTACAGCGGCAGGGTCAGCCGAATCGTGGTGCCGTAGCCAGGGGCCGACTCGACCAGACATTGGCCTTGCAGCTGTTTGGCGCGGCCTTTCATCGTCGACATGCCGTGGCCTCGGTCAAGTCGGCCGTCGAGTTCGATCGGAATGCCGCGGCCGTTATCCGAAATGGTCAGCTCGAAATCGTTGCTGTCGAGCTTGATGGTGATGCGGCACTGGCTGGCCTGACTGTGCTTGAGCAGGTTGCTGACGGCCTCGCGCAGGATGCGGGTGGTTTGCACGTAGGCGCGGGCGCTCATGCGCCGCTCGTCCATCAACAGCTCGTCGGGGCTATTCCAGACCAGCTCGATATTGCCGTGCGACAGCCGCGATTTGGTCTCGATGCGCCAGTCGCCCACTGCGTCGGCGACCTGTACCGGCTTGCCGGTCAGGCCACGAACCGACAGGCGCATTTCCTCAAGCGCCTCGCGCGCCAAGGTGGCGATGCGGTCGTTGTCCGAGGTGTGGACGATGGTCAGCAGCTTGGCGCCGAGGTCGTCGTGCAGGTCGGCGGCGATGCGCTTGCGCTCGCGGGCGGTGACCTGCTCGACCCGCAACTCGGCCATCTGCCCGTAGTTGCGCTCCATATCGGCCGAGATTTCCTGGATGCGGGTTTCGAGCTGAGCGCGCTGGTTATCTCCCGCCCGGATCGTGGCCTTCAGGCGCTGGATCAGGCGCAGCGACAGCCCCAGGAACAGCATCAGCAGCGTGGTGGACAAGGCAACGTGCCCGGGCCAGCTTGTGTTCTCGAAGGGGTTGAGTTGCCATTCGGCCAGGGCGGTCGCGCCGCCACAGGCCAGCGCGGTCACCATCACCTTGAAGTCGGTGCGGGCCATCAGCCAGGAGCGCACCAGAAACAGACCCAGGGAGCCGAGCACGGCCAGACCGGCCAGGATCGCAATCGACTGCGACATCGAGTGCAGATGTGGGGCTCCGCCCACGGCAATCAGCACTGGCGGCAACAGGCTCGGCACCCAGATGGCGCGATCGAAGTGGCGCAGCCGTGCGCCGCAGTAGCGCATCAAAAATAGCGAAGTCGCCGTGGCCAGCGGCAACAGACCCAGGACGACCAGATGCTCGTGCGACACGTCCTGCAGGGCATCGAGGATCCAGGGCAGCCTGATCCAGCCTCGGGCCATGAATTCCAGCCCGCACCAGCCTACTGCCGTGACGCCGAAGTAGCCGAGGTAGGTCAGGCGACTCATATGGCGCAACAGCAAGGCAATCAGACCGGCCAGGCCAGTGGCCGCCGCCAAGGCCCCTGGCAACGAGGTGTGCCAGAAGGCGTGCTGACGCTGTAGAGGCTGCAAGGCCGAGAGTCGATCGATGCGCACGGTGCCGATCACGGCCGCACGCTCCTGGCTGGCCACTTCAGCCAGGGCTTTGCCACGCACGGCCAGATCCACCCGGTTGGTGCCATTGCGAAGCAACGCACCGGGCAGGGGGACGAGCACGCCGTCCTGACAGTCGGAGGCCGCCCCGAGATCCGTTGGGGTATGAAGCAATTGACCGTTGAGCCGTACTTCCGGGTCGCTGCAAACCGGTGTGACCCAGGCGCCGAGCAGGGCGTCGGACGGGATCGCTGGCAGCTCAAAATCGACACTCAGGGCAGTGAGGCGACTGCCTGCATGTTTTTGGGCAACGGGCAGATAGGGCAGGGAAACAGTCGGGCCGGTCGGGCCCGGGGCCGAAGCTCCCGAGGTGCTTGGGGCGACCTCAGCGGCGGGCGAGGAGGTGCCGGGTTCGGGCACAGCCGGCCCGGCCGGTCCAGCCACGTGGGCCTGAGTCAGAACCTGGGCGCTGAATCCGTCCGGGATGACCGGGTCGGCGGCGTGCAGGGCCGGGGCCGTCAGCGCAACAACCAGCACCAGGGCCAGGGTGAACTGCCCGCGCAGGAGTCCAAAACTGAGAGTCGGTGTCCGCATCGGTCAGGTCTTCAAGGGAGTTCTGATTCTGCCGGAGCGTTGCCGCTTCGCGACACGGCGACAATCGTGGCCGGCAGGCGATGCGGACAAATTGCACCGGATCGGCGCCTTTTCGACGATCCTTTCCACCCTTTGTCCTTTCACTCGCCGCATTCGCGGTCGCAGCCTTGATTCTTCGACATTCTTTCCAGCCGGTGGACAACCGGCAACTCGCTCATCTGTGTGGTCCCCTGGGTGAGCACCTGCGCACCATCGAGCGCACGCTGGGGGTGACGATTCGCCATCGGCACGAGGTGTTTCGCATCGAAGGCGATCCGCCTCGGGCCACCCGGGCGCTGGCGCTGCTGGAGCGGCTGTACGCCAGCTCGGCGCATCCGCTGACCCCGGAATTGCTGCATCTGGCGCTGATCGAGGCCGGGCAGGGGCTGGAGGGCGAAGGGGGAGCGGGCAACGAACCGGCCGATGAGGATCTGCCCGTGCTGCATACGCGCCGTGCTGACCTGAGCGGGCGCACGCCCAATCAGGTGCGCTATCTGCGCAGCATCCTCGGTCACGACCTGACCTTTGGCATCGGGCCGGCCGGTACTGGCAAGACCTTTCTGGCCGTGGCTTGTGCGGTCGACGCGCTGGAGCGTGGCGCGGTACAGCGTATCGTGCTGACCCGTCCGGCAGTCGAAGCGGGTGAACGGCTTGGCTTTTTGCCGGGTGACCTGGCGCAAAAGGTCGACCCCTATCTGCGGCCGCTCTACGACGCGCTCTACGACCTGATGGGTGCCGAGCGGGTGGCCAAGGCCTTCGACAAGGCGCAGCTGGAGATCGCACCGCTGGCCTTCATGCGTGGGCGCACCCTCAACCACGCCTTCGTGATCCTGGATGAGGCGCAGAACACCACGCCTGAGCAGATGAAGATGTTCCTGACCCGCATCGGCTTTGGCGCCAAGGCGGTGGTCACCGGCGACATCAGTCAGATCGACCTGCCGGCCGGTCAGCCCAGCGGGCTGATCGAGGCCGAGCGCATCCTGCGCGGCGTGCGCGGCATCGCCCACAGCCGCTTCACCGCCGCCGACGTGGTGCGTCACCCGCTGGTAGCGCGCATTGTCGAAGCCTACGACGCCGCCCGCGCCGAGCGTCCCGCACCGTCCGGCCGCAAATCAGGCTGAATTTTCTGGAGCACACCCACCATGGCTCGACCCGAACTGTCCTTGTCCCTGCAATTTGCCGATCCGCGCCACAGGGCGCTGCTGCCGCGTCATAAGGTGGCGCGCTGGGTGCGCTGCGCGCTGGAGGCTCCCGGCGAAATCACCGTGCGCATCGTCGATGCCGAAGAAGGCCAGACCCTCAACCGCGAGTACCGCCACAAGGACTACGCCACCAACGTGCTGACCTTCGACTACAGCGCCGAGCCGGTGGTGATGGCCGATCTGGTGCTGTGCGCACCGGTGGTCGAAGCCGAGGCCGTTGAAGCGGGTCGGCCGATCGAGCATCACTACGCGCATCTGCTGATTCACGGCACCTTGCATGCGCAGGGCTGGGATCACGAGACCAGCGATGAGGACGCCGAAGCGATGGAAGCCCGCGAGCGCGAACTGATGGCTGAGCTGGGTTTGCCGGACCCGTACGCGTGATCCAAGGGCGGATCAAAAGTTTTTTTTAAGTCTGCCCACAAAACTCGTGAATTTACCTTATCGATCCAGCTCACTACAGTTCACTCCGTCGCCTGATAGACACCAACGACGCGAACCACCGAGGAGCCCAACATGGACCAGTCCAGCCGCTACGCCGATCTCAGCCTGAAGGAACAAGACCTCATCGACGGGGGGAAGCACATCCTCGTCGCCTACAAGATGAAGCCCAAGGCTGGCTACGGCTACCTGGAGGCAGCGGCGCACTTCGCGGCTGAGTCGTCCACCGGCACCAACGTCGAAGTCTCGACCACCGACGACTTCACCAAGGGTGTGGACGCGCTGGTGTACTACATCGACGAAGCGACCGAAGACATGCGGATCGCCTACCCGATCGATCTGTTCGACCGCAACGTCACCGACGGCCGCTTCATGCTGGTGTCGTTCCTCACCCTGGCCATTGGTAACAACCAAGGCATGGGCGACATCGAACACGCCAAGATGATCGACTTCTACATGCCGGACCGCGTGATCCAGATGTTCGACGGCCCGTCCAAGGACATCAGCGATCTGTGGCGCATCCTCGGCCGTCCGGTCAAGGACGGTGGCTACATCTCCGGCACCATCATCAAGCCCAAGCTCGGTCTGCGCCCGGAACCCTTCGCTCACGCGGCTTACCAGTTCTGGCTCGGTGGCGACTTCATCAAGAACGACGAACCGCAAGGCAACCAGGTCTTCTGTCCGCTCAAGAAGGTGCTGCCGCTGGTCTATGACGCGATGAAGCGCGCTCAAGACGAAACCGGCCAAGCCAAGCTGTTCTCGATGAACATCACGGCCGACGACCACTACGAAATGCTGGCCCGCGCTGACTACGCGCTGGAAGTGTTCGGTCCTGACGCCGACAAGCTGGCCTTCCTGGTCGACGGCTATGTTGGCGGCCCGGGCATGGTCACCACCGCCCGTCGCAACTACCCGAACCAGTACCTGCACTACCACCGCGCCGGTCACGGTGCTGTGACCTCGCCCAGCGCCAAGCGCGGCTACACCGCCTTCGTGCTGGCCAAGATGAGCCGTCTGCAAGGGGCTTCGGGCATCCACGTGGGCACCATGGGCTACGGCAAGATGGAAGGCGAAGGCGACGACCGCAACATCGCTTACATGATCGAGCGTGACGAAGCCCAAGGTCCGGTCTACTTCCAGAAGTGGTTCGGCATGAAACCCACCACCCCGATCATCTCGGGCGGCATGAACGCGCTGCGTCTGCCGGGCTTCTTCCAAAACCTCGGCCACGGCAACGTGATCAACACCGCCGGCGGTGGTTCCTACGGCCACATCGACAGCCCGGCTGCTGGCGCGATCTCGCTGCGTCAGTCGTATGAGTGCTGGAAGTCGGGTGCTGACCCGATCGAGTACGCCAAGGAGCACAAGGAATTTGCCCGCGCCTTCGAATCGTTCCCGAAGGACGCCGACAAGCTCTTCCCGGGCTGGCGTGAAAAGCTGGGCGTGCACAAGTAAATCGTGCCCCGGCTGAGAACCCCGCCCCGGCGGGGTTTTTTATCCCCAAAATCCCGACTTTTTTGATCGGATAACCGTTCCAGGAGTTCTCCATGACCGACCGTGATGCCTACCGGGTTCGCCGTGAGCCCTTCTATGCCGCGCAGGGCAACGAAGTCGAGCTTTTCGAGGCCGCCTACCGGGCGCGCATGCCGGTGATGGTCAAGGGCCCGACCGGCTGCGGCAAGTCGCGCTTCGTTGAATACATGGCTTGGAAGCTGGATCGGCCGCTGATCACCGTGGCGTGTAACGAGGACATGACCGCGTCCGATCTGGTCGGCCGCTATCTGCTCGACGCCAACGGCACCCGCTGGCTCGACGGCCCGTTGACAACCGCGGCGCGCATCGGCGCGATCTGCTATCTCGACGAAGTGGTCGAAGCCCGTCAGGACACCACCGTGGTGATCCACCCGCTGACCGACCA
>DALYHR010000107.1:0-7210 GCA_031970775.1 Burkholderiaceae bacterium
ACGCTGCGCGACCTGATCGACTGGACCAGCCGCGACGCGGTGCGCTTCTTCCTGATCAGCCGCAAGGCCGATACCGAGTTCGTCTTCGACGTCGATCTGGCGCTGAAGGCCAACGACGAGAACCCGGTGTTCTATGTGCAGTACGCCCATGCGCGGGTCTGCTCGGTGCTGTCCAAATGGGCTGACGAACACAACGGCGACGAGGCGACGCTGGTTCAGGCCGATCTGTCGCTGCTGACCGCACCGGCCGAATTTGCGCTGATGAACAAGCTGGCCGAGTACCCCGAGATGCTGCAGCGCGCCGCCGAAGGGCTGGCGCCGCACGATGTGGCGTTCTACCTGCGCGATGTGGCCTCGGCCTACCACAGCTACTACGCCGCTGAACGCTTCCTCGTCGAGGACGCTGCGCTGGCCCGGGCCCGCATGGCGCTGCTGGCCGCGACGGCGCAGGTGCTGCGCACCGCCCTGGCGGTGCTGGGCGTCAGCGCACCGCGCAAGATGTGAGCGCATGCTCTCTGGCTCATCCCTTCTGGAAGGATCGACATGACTGACCCTGTAAAAGCTCGTCGACACGGGTTCCTGCTCGGCCTGGTGGTCGGGGGGCTGCTGGGGCTGTTGGTGGCACTGGTGCTGGCCGTCATCATCAACAGGGCGCCGGTGCCCTTCATGGACAAGGTGCCGCAGCGCACTGCCGAGCAGGACGCCGCCGAGGCCGCCAAGAACAAGGGCTGGGATCCGAATGCCGCCCTGTACGGCAAGGCGGGCTCCGGCGCGGGGGCGGCCAGTGGGGGCGTGCCCGAGGAAACGCCGGTTGCCCTGGGGGCGTCCGGCGTGGCTCAGCCGGCCAGTGCCGTGGTGATGAAACCGGCCGGTCCGTCAGCCGGGGGCGGTGCTGATCCGTTCCAGTACTACGTCCAGGTCGGTGCCTATTCGCGTAGCGATGACGCCGAGCAGCAGCGCGCCAAGCTGGCCATGACCGGTCTGACGGCTCGGGTGACCGAGCGTGAGCAGGCGGGCCGGACGGTGTACCGCGTGCGAATCGGTCCTTTCGACAGTCGTGACGAGGCCGACACCTCGCGCGAGCAGGCCGCCGCAGTGGGCTATCGCGACGCCACGCTGGTGCCGGTGCCGCGGTGAGTGGTGTGAAGAATTTCAAGCAAGGATTGACAACATGGATCGTCGAGAGTTCGTTCAGCGCAGCCTGACCTGCGCTTCGATCGCGGGGGTCGGTCTGTTCGGATCGACGGCCCAGGCTCAGCCGTCCCGCTTTGAGGAGGGCAAGCACTTCGTTCGTCTGGGTCAGAACGTGCCCGTGACGGCTCCGGCCGGCAAGATCGAGGTGGTCGAGTTCTTCTGGTATGGCTGTCCGCATTGCCATGCCTTCGAGCCCACCCTGGAGCCCTGGGTGCGCCACCTGCCTGCCGACGTGGTATTCCGCCGCGTGCATGTGGGCTTCCGTCCCAACTTCGAGCCGCTACAGCGCCTGTACGTGACGCTGGAGTCGATGGGCAAGGTCGACGCACTGCATCGCAAGATCTTCAATGCGATCCACCAGCAGGGCGCCCGGCTCGATAAGCCCGAGGCCGTGATCGACTTCGTGGTTGCCAATGGGCTGGATCGTGCCGAGTTCACAGCACTCTTCAACTCCTTTGCGGTGCAGTCCAAGGCCCGTCAGGGCAAGCAGCTGTCGGAGAGCTACAAGATCGACGGCGTGCCTGCGCTTGGCGTCCACGGCCGCTACATGACGTCGCCCTCGATGGCGGGTCAAGGCCGACCGGAATCCGAGGGTCAGGCCATGGTGCTCGAGCTGGTCGATCAGCTTGTCGGCCGGATTCGCCGCGGCGTCTGAACGGGCGCATTGAGCACAGAGTTTGCCGATACAATGAAGCAAATTCCGTGCCGATTATGAGTGCCGTTCTGCTGTTTCGATTCCGACCCCTGCTGCTTTCTGCGCTCTGGCTCCTGCTTGGTGGGTCGGGTGTGGTCTGGGCGACTGAACGCTCCCAGCAGCCGCTGGTGTTTTCGGCCGATCAGATGCGGATCGATGAACGGCAGAAGGTGCGGGTGCTCACCGGGCAGGTCGAGCTGACTCGGGGTGGGTTGCAAATACGCGCGGATCGAGTCGAGCTGCGCGGACTGCCTGGTCAGGAAATGCTGACCGCCACCGCAGCGGATGGATCAAAAGTGCGGTTTCGCCAGACCCAGGAACCTCCATCCCCGACCGGGGATGTCGTCGAGGGACTGGCTGAACGAATCGAGTTCGATGCCCGTGCCGAAGTGTTGCGCATGACCGGGCAGTCGGTGCTGCGTCGCTGGCGGGGGACCACCCTGGCTGATGAGATGACCGGCCACACCATCGTCTACGACCGCAACCGCGATACCTGGGAAGTCTCCGGGCAGCAGTCCGGTCGCGTTCGCGGTGTGCTTGCTCCGCGCCAGGAGGCCGCTTCGGCCGGAGGCAAGCCATGAGCGGCCTGGGGCCGCAGGCCCTCGCGTCCAGTCGACTCGATGTCGACGGCCTGCAGAAGCGCTACGGTGCCCGCCAGGTCGTGCGCAACGTCCACCTGTCGGTGGCCGGTGGCGAAGTGGTCGGCCTGCTCGGACCCAATGGCGCCGGCAAGACCACCAGCTTCTACATGATCGTCGGGCTGGTGCGGGCCGATGCCGGCACGATTCATATCGACGGTCAGTCGGTCGAGCGCCTGCCGATTCATCTGCGCGCCCGGCTCGGACTGTCGTACCTGCCTCAGGAAGCGTCGATTTTTCGGCGGCTGACCGTTCAGGACAACATCCGTGCGGTGCTGGAGCTTCAGATCGATCCGCAGACGGGGCGTGCCCTGCCCAGGAAGCGCATCGACGAGCTGCTCGAAAGCCTGATGGCGGATCTGTCGATTGAGCGCCTGCGCCACAGCCCGGCGCCGGCCTTGTCGGGCGGTGAGCGCCGCCGCGTCGAGATCGCCCGGGCATTGGCGACGCAGCCCCGCTTCATCCTGCTTGACGAGCCCTTTGCCGGGGTCGATCCGATCGCGGTGATCGAGATTCAGCGCAACATCGCCTTCCTGCGCTCGCGCGGCATCGGTGTACTGATTACCGATCACAGCGTGCGAGAGACCCTGGGTATCTGCGATCGCGCCTACATCATCAGCGAGGGCAACGTGCTGGCGGAAGGCACTCCCGCAGAGATTGTTGAGAACGCTGCAGTGCGCAAGGTCTACCTCGGCGAACACTTCCGCATGTGACCGCACGGGGACGCCCGCATGAAGCCCTCCCTGCAGGTCCGCCTGTCCCAGCATCTGGCGCTGACGCCGCAACTGCAGCAGTCGATTCGTCTGCTGCAACTCTCGACGCTTGAGCTGCACCAGGAAGTCGAGCAGATGCTCGAAATCAACCCGTTCCTGGAGGTCGACGAGGGTCCGGAGGATGAGCCCCCCGTGCTGACCGACTGGAGCGGCTCGACCCGGCTCGAATCCGTGGGCTCGGGCGATGAGGCGGGTGGTTCAACGGAATCGTCCGAAGCAGACTCCGCCGGCATCGATGGCATCGAGGTTGGCGTGACCGCCCGGGACGACTGGGAGAACGGCACCGAGTCGGACGACTTCGATGGCATTGCCGATTCGCCCAGCCTACGAAACGGGTCTGGCGGGGAGGACAGCGACACCGACTGGTCGGAGCGCTCCGGGGCCGAGACCACGTTGGCCGATGCGCTGCGGGTACAGCTGCGCGG
The DNA here is from genome assembly GCA_031970775.1 of Burkholderiaceae bacterium. GTDB lineage: Bacteria > Pseudomonadota > Gammaproteobacteria > Burkholderiales > Burkholderiaceae_C > Sphaerotilus. The sequence goes on from DALYHR010000107.1 coordinate 3,725, forward strand.
CATGCGGCTGCAGCCGCTCGATGCCTGGATGGTCGAGGCGCTGATCGATTCGCTGGACGATGACGGGTATCTGGCCGATCCGTTGGAGGAGATCGCCGAGCGGCTGCTCGCCGAGCTGTCGTCCGGGGAGGGCACGGAGCTCGATGAGCGAGCGGACGATGAGATTCCGACCCAGCGAGAGGAGCTGCTGTCACGTCTGCGCTGTGCGCTGGGCTGGCTGCAGAGCCTGGAGCCCACCGGAGTCGGTGCACGTAACCTCTCGGAGTGTCTGCTGCTGCAACTGCGCGAAAGTCGTGCCAGTGCTGCCGTACGAGCGCTGGCGCAGCACATTTGTCAGGACCATCTCGAGTTGCTGGCGCGACGCGACTGGCGCAAGTTGATGGCGCAGACCGGGGCGGATGAGGAGGCGCTGCGCGCTGCGCAGGCGCTGATCCAGACGCTCGAGCCCAAGCCCGGTCGGGCCTTCTCACCCGCCGAAGCCAACATCATCGTCCCGGACGTGATCGTGCAGAAAGCGGGGCGGGGCTGGCGGGTGGTGCTCAACCCGGACGTGATGCCCAAGCTTCGCATCAACGATCTCTATGCCCAGGTGATGCGTCAGCATCGGGGGCGCTCATCCGGTGACGAAGCCACAGGCGGTAGCCTGTCTGGTCGACTTCAGGAGGCGCGCTGGTTCGTCAAGAACATCCTGCAGCGTTTCGAGACCATCCAGCGTGTTTCGCAGGCGATCGTCGAGCATCAGAAGGGATTTCTCAGTCACGGCGAGATCGGCATGAAGCCTCTGGTGCTGCGTGAGATTGCCGATGAACTGGGGCTGCACGAGTCCACCATCTCGCGTGTGACCACCGCCAAATACATGGCCACGCCTTATGGCACCTTCGAGCTGAAGTACTTCTTCGGCTCATCGCTGAACACCGAAGCCGGGGGCAATGCTTCGTCTACGGCTGTTCGGGCGCTGATTCGGCAGTTCGTCGCCGCGGAGGATCCGCGCAAACCGCTCTCGGACAGTCAACTCAGCACGATGCTGGAAGAGCAGGGCATCCAGGTCGCGCGCCGCACCGTCGCCAAGTATCGTGAGGCGCTGAAGATCGCTCCGGCCTCGACCCGTAAGGCCCTCTGACCTGCATCAACCGGATTCCCGATCCGATCTGAACCATTGGCGACCATGCTGCCGCTTCCCGCCTCCTCCCCCGCTGTCCCCTTGTCCGAGGCCTTGTTGAGCCTGCCCGGGCTGATCGTGCTCGTCGCCACGGGGGTATCGTTGATCTTTCGCCCCTGGGAAGTGCTGCGGGCCCGGCCGATCCAGAATCCCTGGCTGGCAGCTCTGGTGATCCTGCCCTGGGTGTGGACCTTGCAGAAGCTGGTTCCGGTCGGTGTGCCGCTGCAGCTCTCGGGGGCCTGTCTGATCGTGCTGATGTTTGGCTGGCCATTGGCAGTGATCACGATGCTGCCGGTCGCCGCGGTCTCGGCTTGGCTCTCCGGAGAGGGGCTGGGCGGGATGGTGCCGTTGGCGGCCTGGAATGGCATCCTGCCCGCGACCTTGGCGCTGCTGATCGGGCTGGCGACACGCCGGTTCCTGCCTCAACACCTGTTCGTTTATATCCTGGCCCGCGGGTTCATCACGACGGCGGCTGCCCTGACACTGTCCGGGTCGCTTTGGTTCTGGATTACGTCTCCAGCGACTGCCCCCGCGATGTCCGAGCTGCTGATCGGCCGTTGGCTGGTGTCCTGGGGGGAGGCGTTTGGAACCGGAGGGTTGACAGCGATCTTTGTGGCCTTCAGGCCGGAGTGGATGCTTACATACTCGGATCGTCGCTACCTGCCCGGAGCCTCCCGATCTCCACGGGATCTCTGATCCCTGCGGGATCAGAAGGTGTGAATCTGACCGGAGCGCAGCGCCGTGACCGGGTGAATCAGCGGCAGACCTGCGATTTGCGCCATCACGGCCGCAGTTTCACCTGGTTTGATGTGAGTGATCGCTACGGGCGTGGGTTCGGTACGCTGGGCCAGTTCGGCAAAAAGTGTGGAGGGACACAGATGCCGGCTGATCCGGGCCAGAGTCCGTTCCTCGTCACCAAAGGCGGTCTCGATGACTAGCTGAGCGATCCGACGCCCTTCCAGACTTTTCCAGAGCGCTGGATTGGGTCCGGTATCCCCGGTGTAGACCCACCAGCCGGCATCAGTTTCCACGGCGTAACCGACGGCAGGTACGGTGTGGGCTGCGGGCAGCACTTCGATGGTGCGATTGCCCAGTGTCAGAATTTGCCCGACCTGAATCTCGACCAACTCCAGAATCGGGCGCTCCGGTGACGGGAGGCGGGTGAAATCCGGCCAGAGCACGTTGTTGAACAGGTGCGTGCGCAAAGCATGGAGGGTCTCGGCCAAGGCATACACCTTGATCGGCTCGGCTGTGCGTGACGGGCGGCACCGCATCACGCTGTCGGCCATCAGTGGGATGCCCAGAACATGGTCGAGATGCGAGTGCGATAGCAGGATGTGATCGATCTCGGCCAGGTCTTCCAGCGAGAGATCACCCACCCCGGTGCCTGCATCCACCAGGATGGTGGAGTCGATCAGGAACGACGTGGTCTTGCACCCCGCGGCAATGGCACCGGAGCAGCCGAGCACATGAAGCTTCATCAATCGATCCGGACAGGTGCTCCGCGCGATCCCCGCGCCAGGAGAGTCATGGTGGAGAAAGGGGCTCGGCGCGGTAGCCGCTTCAGGGCTGCACGAACTGCATCTGGGTGCCGGCGAGTTCGATGACATCGCCGTCCTTCAGATGAACCGGATCGGCCATCACCGGGGTGCCGTTGACGGTTGGCCGATGCGTTCCTTCGACGTGGGCAAACACATAACCGCCCGGCCGCTTGGTGATCGAGGCTACCTGCACCCCCGGCTTGCCGACGGTGGTGACCACCTTGGTCAAAACCACTTCCCGCCCGGCCGCTGCGCCTGAGAGAACCTTGATGGCGGCCTGAAGCGGGGGCGAGGAGCTGCCCAGACCGGCATAGCCGCCCGACTGCGGGGGCAGTACCCCCGGCATCGTTGGGTTCTGGCGCGGAATCGGTGCCCCAGTGCCTGCGGGCGGCATCTGCCCGGGCTTGAGGATCATCGTCTTTTCGTAATCGACACTTTCCTCGACTACGTACTTGATCTTGTACTTACCGATCTCGACGGTATCGTTGTGCTGAAGCAACTGCTTCTTGACGGCACGGCCGTTGATGTAGGTGCCGTTCGTGCTGTTCTGATCTTCGATGTAGACGCCCTGCCCATCCATTTGCAGGACGGCATGCTCACCGCTGACAGCGAGGTTGTCGATCACGATGTCGTTGTACGGCCGACGCCCGAGCGTCGTCCGGTCCTTCGTGAGCTGGACTTCCTTGATAACGACCCCGTCCAGTGATACGACGAGCTTTGGCATGCGCGGCCTCTGGATTCAATGCGTGGAAACGGTACGACCTGGCGGAACGATCAGTGACGGAA
>DALYHR010000108.1:0-7144 GCA_031970775.1 Burkholderiaceae bacterium
GGCATCGAGGCGGTCAGCGGGGGCCGGTCCGAACGCGCCGAGCGCTTCGACTACACGGTGCGCGAGCCCTTTACGGCGACGATGAGCTGCGAGCGCGAACGCGCCGACGCCCCCTGCACCCCGCTGGCGACCGTGACCGTGCAGCTCAGCGCCGAGGTCGCGCTCAAGGATCTGCTGCAGGCACGGCTGCTGACGCCGCAGGGCAGCCGTATTGCACCGCGCGATCCGTCGCAGCGGCAGGACGAGCGCAGCGACCACGCCAGCAGCCTGCAGTTCCCCAGCCCGCTGCCGGCCGATGCCGAGCTGCAACTGGAGCTGCCGGCCGGGCTGAAGGACCTGTCGGGCCGGCCCCTGAGCAACGCTGAGCGCTTTCCGCTGCGATTCCGCACCGGGCCGATGCCGCCGCTGGCCAAGTTTCCCGGCCGCTTCGGCATCCTCGAACTCAAGGAAGGCGGCCTGCTGCCGGTGACGGTGCGCCATGTCGAAGCCAGCCTGCAGCTGGCCGATCTGCTCCTCGATGCCAGCCATAGCGACAGTGAGCTGATCCAGCTGCTGCAAAAGCTCGACCGCTTCGAACAGCAGTACCGCGAAGTCGAAATCCTGCGTCAGGACGGCAGCCGGGATCGGGTAAATGACTACCACTTCGCCCGCGAACTCTCCTTGCTGGCCGGGCGCAGCGATGTCACCCGGCGCGAGCTGCCGCGCACCGGGGGCACAGCGCCCTTTGAGGTGATCGGCATCCCGCTGCCGACCCCGGGGCTGCACGTGGTCGAGATCGCCAGCCAGATGCTGGGCAGCGCCCTGCTGTCGGGGCCGCGCCCGATGTACGTGCGCAGCGCAGCGCTGGTCACCAATTTGTCGGTGCATCTCAAGCGCGGTCGCGACAGCGCACTGGTCTGGGTGACCACCCTGGATAGCGGACAGCCGGTGGCCGATGCCGAGATCCGCGTCACCGGCTGTGACGGGCAGGAGCAGTGGCGCGGCCGCAGCGATGCCCAGGGCCGGGCGGTGATCGACCGCAACCTGGAGATGCCGCGGCGCTGCGAAGGCCGCGAGTTCGTGCTGGCCAGTGCCCGCTCGGGCGGCGATCTGAGCTTTGTGCGCTCCGACTGGAACGAGGGCATCGAGAGCTGGCGCTTCGGCATCGAAAGCTGGGGCGACACCAGCCTGGTGCGCTTTCATACCGTGGTTGACCGCTCCCTGCTGCGCCCAGGTCAGAAGGTCGGCATGAAGCATCTGGCCCGGCGGCGCCAGCCCACCGGAGCGGCGCGCTTTGCCGTGCCCGCTGCCGAGGATCTGCCGGTCAAGCTGACGCTGCGTCATAGCGACACCGGGCAGGAGTTCAGCCAGCCGCTGGAGTGGTCGGCCGATGGCAGCGCGGTCAGCGAATGGACCATTCCGACGGCGGCACGCCGGGGCGATTACGAGATCCTGCTGGTCGGTGGCCGGGGTGGCATGAGCACTTCGGGCACGCTGCGGGTGGCCGATTTCCGTCTGCCGATCTACACCGGCAGTGTGGCCGGACAGCCGGCCCGACAGGTCGCCCCGAAGACGGTGCCGCTGGCGCTGGCGCTGTCCTTCCTCAACGGTGGGCCGGCCCGCCAGACCCCGGTGAGCGTATCGGCCACGCTGCGGCCGCGCTGGCTGCACTTCAATCACTATGAGACCTACGATTTTGGCCTCGACACTTCTGTGCGCGAGGCTTTCGGGCTGGGCGGTGAACTGTCCGAGCGGCTGGTGCTGGACAAGCTGCGCCTCAAGCTCGACGACAGCGGCAGCGGTCAGACCGAAGTGCCGCTGACCGAGCCGGTGCGCGAGGCGGCCGAGCTGGTCGCCGAGATGAGCTTTGCCGACCCGAATGGCGAAATCCAGACCCTGCGCGGCACGGTGGAGCTGGCGCCGGCCGAGCTGGTGATCGGGCTGCGCAACAGCCAGACTCAGACCACGGCCGGCAGCGAAACCGTCACCCTGGTGGTGCTGGACCGCAAGGGCCAGCCGGTCGCCGGTCAGCCGGTCAAGCTGCAGGGCAAGCGCCGCATCGACTACAGCCACCGCCGGCGCATCGTCGGCGGCTTCTACGCCTACGACAACCATCACGAGTACGTCGACCTTGGCACGATCTGCAAAGGCGTCAGCGACAGCCGGGGCCAGTTCGACTGCGTCGTGCCGGCGCAAGGCAAGGCCGGCGGCGTGGTCGCCCTGCTGGCCGAGACTCAGGACGCCAAGGGCCGCACGGCCATCGCGGGCACCGGCCTGTGGATCGGGTCGGGCGCGGAGAGCTGGTTCGGCGGCGACAACCAGGACCGCATCGACGTAATTCCCGAACAGCGCGACGTGCGCCCCGGGCAGACGGCACGGCTGCAGGTGCGCATGCCCTTTGCCGAGGCCACCGCCCTGGTCACGGTCGAGGCCGACGGCATTCTCGACAGCCGGGTGATGCCGCTGTCGCGCCATGACCCGGTGATCGAGTTGCCGGTCAAGGCCGAGTGGGGGCCCAACGCCTATGTCTCGGTGCTGGTGGTGCGCGGGCGGGTGCAGCCACTGCACTGGACATCGTTCTTCCGCTGGGGCTGGCGCGAGCCGCTGGCCTGGTGGCGCGATTGGCGCACGCCCAAGGAGCCGACTGCGATGGTCGATTTGGCTCGGCCGGCCTACCGCATCGGCCTGGCGTCGCTGCAGATCGGGCAATCCGGCTTTGCGCTCGACGTCGGCGTCACCGCCCGGCCGCTTGCCACCGACCCGAGCGACCCCGCCAGCGCCGAGATTTACCGCCCGCGCGGACGCGCCGAAGTGCAGGTGCAGGTGCGCCTGCCCGACGGCAGCCCGGCGGCCAACGCCGAGGTGGCTTTCGTCGCGGTCGATCAGGCGCTGCTGGAACTGCGCCCCAACGAGAGCTGGAATCTGCTCGACGCCCTGCTGCCGCGCCGCGCCCATCTGGTCGATACCGCTACGGCGCAATCGCTGGTGATCGGCAAACGCCACTTCGGCAAGAAGGCGGTCGCGCCGGGCGGCGGAGGCGGACGCGGAGGCAGCCGCGAACTGTTCGACACCCTGCTGATGTGGCAGCCGCGGCTGCGCACCGACGCGCAGGGCCGGGCTACGCTGGTGGTACCGCTCAACGATTCGCTGACCGAGTTCAGGCTGGTGGCGGTCGCCACCCAGGGGGCCGATCGCTTCGGCACCGGCAGTGCGACGGTGCGCACGCAGCAGGATCTGCAGCTGATCGCCGGGCTACCCCCGGTGGTGCGCGAAGGCGACCGCTTCGAAGCGCGGCTGACCGTGCGCAATGGCAGCAGCCGGGCGATGGAGGTCGAAGTCCAGGCCAAGGCCGGGGCGCAGACGCTGGAGCCGCGCAGCATTTCGCTGGCGCCGCAATCGGCCGGCGAGGTGAGCTGGCGGGTCTCGGCACCCGAGCTGCAGGGCGCGGACGGAGCAACGGTTGAGCCGATCACGCCAGACTGGGCCTGGTCCTTCGAGGCGGTCGACCGCGGCCAGCACAACGGCGGCAAGACCACCCGCGACCGGCTGCGCGTCAGCACCCGCATTCAGGAAGCCACCCCGGCGACCGTGCAGCAGACCCAGTTTGTGCGGGTCGAGGGCACGACTACGCTGCCGGTGACGTTGCCGCCCGGCACCCTGCCCGGCCGCGGCGGCATCGAGGTGGCGCTGTCGCCGCGCATGTCGGGGCAGCCGCCCGGGCTGCGCCGTTTCTTCGAGTCCTACCCCTACACCTGCCTGGAGCAAAAGACCTCGGTGGCGGTCGGCCTGAACGACCCGCAGCGCTGGAAGGCGCTGGTCGCCGAGCTGCCGGCGCTGCTCGACGAAGCCGGGCTGGCGCGCTACTTCCCCGGCGACGGGCCCGGCCATGTGGTGCTGACCGCCTATGTGCTGAACATGGCCAGCCTCTCCGGCATGGCGCTGCCAGACGATCTGCGACAGCGTATGACTGCGGCGCTGCAGGCCTTTGTCGACGGCCGGCTACGCAGCGCCGGCGGCATGACCAGCGCAGAGGAGCAGATGGCCCGCAAGCTGATCGCGCTGGAGGCGCTGACCCGGCAGGGATTGCGGCCAACGACCAGCGCAGCCGCGCTGCTCGGGGGCATCGACCCGCTGCGTCTGTCGACTGCGATGCTGATCGACGCCTGGCAGGTGGCCCGCCGGCTGCCCGAGCTGCCGCAGCGCGAGGCGTTGATGCGCAGCGTTGAACAGACCCTGCGCAACCGGCTGGATCTGGCCACCGGCCGGCTCGGCTTCACCACCGAGCGCAACGACGACCAGGGCTGGGCGCTGATGCTCAACGCCGATACCAATGCGCTGCGCTTGATCGAAGCGATGCTGGAGCAGCCCGGCTGGCAGGAGGATCTGCCCCGGCTGATGCTGGGTGCGCTGCGCCGGCAAAAGGACGGGCGCTGGGCGACGACCACCGCCAACGCCTGGGCGGCGATGGTGCTGCCGCGCTTTGGCCAGCGCTTCGAAGCCACCCCGGTCAGCGGTCGCACCCATCTGCAGCTGGGCAGCAGCAGCGCGCAGCGCGACTGGGTCAGCCATCAGGACAGCAACAGCAACGATGCACCCGTTCAGGCGCAACGCCTGCCCTGGCCCAAGGGCACGGCCACGCCGTCCGACCTGAGCCTGTCGATGCGCCACGAAGGCACCGGCAAGCCCTGGGCCCATCTGGCGGTGCTGGCCGCCCTACCCCCGGGGTCGGCACCGCGTGCCCAGGGCTACCGGCTCAAGCGCACGGTCACGCCGCTGGCCCCGCACAAGGCCGGGCAGACCAGCCGTGGCGATCTGTGGCGGGTGGTGCTGGAGATCGAGGCCGATCAGCCGATGAGCTGGGTGGTGGTCAGCGACCCGATCCCCGGCGGAGCGCGCATCCTCGGTGAAGGCGACGGCCGCGACTCGGACATCGCCCAGCGCGGCGAGGCCGATGCGATGTCAGGCACGCCGCCGAGCTACATCGAGCGCAGCTTCAGCAGCTGGCAGGCCTATTACGAGTTTCTGCCGCGCGGCCGCACCCGCATCGCCTACACGCTGCGGCTGAACAACGTCGGTGAGTTCACCCTGCCCTCCAGCCGGGTCGAGGCGATGTACGCCCCGGATCTCTTTGCCGAACTGCCGGGCCAGCGGGTGACGGTGATCAGCAACGAGCCGTAATGCTCAATCCGCGGCGAGTTCTGAAGCGGGCGCTGGTGCTCGGGCTGCTGGCGCTGATTGGGGCGCTGCTGACCTTGTTGGCCTGGATTGAGCTGCCGGGTTTCGGCGCCCCGCCCGGCGGGCAGCCCAGCTGGGAGGCGCTCTGGCAGGCCCTGAGCACGCAGCAGGTCAGCTCGGAAGCCTGGCTGCTCGACCGCCAGGGGGCCCCGCTGCAGAGCCTGCGGCTCGATGCCTCGCGCCGCCAGCTGGAGTGGACGCCGCTGGCGCAGATCGCCCCGGCGCTGCAGCGCGCGGTGATCCGCGCCGAAGACCGCCGCTTTGCCCAGCATCACGGCATCGACTGGCTGGCGGCAGCCCATGCGCTGTGGGCTCTGCCCGGCGCGGTGCTGAGCGGCCAAGGCCGGCCCCGCGGCGCCAGCACCCTGAGCATGCAGCTGGCCACCCTGCTCGACCCGGAGAGCCGGCGAGCCGGCACGCGCGGCCTGATCGACAAGCTTGCGCAGGCCCGGGCGGCGCGCCAGATCGAAAGTCACTGGAGCAAGGATCAGATCCTGGAGGCCTATCTGAATCTGGTCGGCTTCCGCGGCGAGCTGCAGGGGGTGGCAGCGATGAGCCGCAGGCTATTTGGCAAATGGCCGGACGGGCTGGACGAGGCTGAGGCCGCCATCGCCGCCGCGCTGCTGCGCGCCCCCAACGCCCCGGGCCGAGTGGTGGCCCGCCGGGCCTGCGCGCTGCTGGCCGCTGCGCCCCGACCGGACGCCCCCGCCTGTGCCGGTCTGAGCGACCTGGTAGCCGCGGCGCTGCAGGGCGGGCCGCACGCTGCAATGTCCGGCGAGCAGGCTGGTCTCGACGAGGCCCCGCATCTGGCACGGCGCCTGTTGACCCGGGCCGGACAGCAACGCCGCAGCAGTGTCGATGCCAGGCTGCAGCGGGCGGCACGCCATGTGCTGCATCGGCAGCTGATGGCGCTGGTCAAACGCAATGTCGAGGACGGCGCGGTGCTGGTGCTGGACAACGCCAGCGGCGAGGTGCTGGCCTGGGTGGGCTCCAGCGGCGATCTGTCCAGCTCAGCTCAGGTCGACGGGGTGACCGCGCTGCGTCAGGCCGGCTCGACGCTCAAACCCTTTCTCTACGCACAAGCCTTTGCCGAACACCGGCTCACGCCCGGCTCGCTGCTGGACGACCGGCCGCTTAGCGTCGACGCCGGCCAGGGGCTGTATACGCCTCAGAACTACGAACCGCATTACCGCGGCTGGGTCAGCGCGCGCGCGGCACTGGCTGGATCGCTCAATGTGCCGGCGGTGCGCACCCTGCTGCAGGTCAGCCCGGAGGCCTTTGCGCAGCAACTGCATCGCCTCGGGCTGGAAAGCCTGGTGCAAAGCGGAGACTGGTATGGCCCGAGCCTGGCGCTGGGCTCGGCCGATGTCTCGCTGCTGATGCTGACCAACGCCTACCGCACGCTGGCGCAGGGCGGCCGCTGGACGCCGGTGCGTGTGGGTGAGGCGACAGACGGCGAGCCGCCGCGCTGCGCCGAAGACGGCTGCCGCGGTGTCTTCAGCGGCGAGCCGCGTCAGGCCCTCGACGAAGCGGCGAGCTTTCTGGTCGCCGACATCCTGTCGGACCGCAGCGCCCGGGCGGGCACTTTCGGGCTGGATTCCTGGCTGTCGACCCCCTACTGGTCGGCGGTGAAGACCGGCACCAGCAAGGACATGCGCGACAACTGGTGTCTGGGCTTCAGCCGCCGCTACACCGTTGGGGTCTGGGTCGGCAACGCCTCGGGCGCACCGATGCACGACGTGTCCGGCGTCAGCGGGGCCGCACCGGTCTGGCGCGAGGTGATGGACTGGCTGCACCGCGGCGACCCGCAGACCGGCCGGCTGGCGGTGCCGAGCCTGCCGCCGCAGCCACCGGCCGGGGTGGAGTCAGTGCCGATCCGCTACCAGCCGGCGCTGGAGCCGCCGCGCACCGAGTGGTTTCTGCGCGGCAC
>DALYHR010000109.1:0-7090 GCA_031970775.1 Burkholderiaceae bacterium
TTGGACGGAATCGCAATATGGATCGCCCCGGCGCGCAGCATGACGATCTGGCTGACCACCGTGGTCACTGGCAGCACCAACCTGAAGGTCGTGCCCTTGCCCGCCTGGGTCTGCGTCTCGATGCGGCCACCCATCGCATAGACATCGGTGCGGACCACATCCATGCCGACACCGCGACCGGCCAGCTCGGTGACGATCGACTGAGTCGACAACCCCGGTGCGAAGATCAGCTGGCTCAGATCGGTTTCGGACAGTTCGTCCTCGGGCTGAATCAGCCCCATGCCGATGGCCTTCTCGCGGATACGCGGCAAATTCAGACCGGCCCCGTCATCCGTGATCTCGACGCTGACTTCATTGCCGTCCTGGCGCGCGGTGATCGACACCTGCCCCAGCGGATTCTTGCCCGCCGCGACGCGTTGCTCGGCCGATTCGATGCCGTGCGTCACACAGTTGCGCAACAGATGCTCGAAGGCCGGCACCATGCGATCGAGCACGCTGCGGTCGACACCGATCGAGCCGCCGTGAATATCGAGCCGGACCTGCTTGCCGGTCTCCTTGCCTGCCAGACGGATCAGCCGGTAGAGGCGGTCGGAGACGCTATCGAACTCGACCATGCGGGTTCGCAGCAGATCACTCTGCAGCTCGCGCGTCAGCCGAGCCTGGGTAGCCAGCTCGTCTTCAACCACTTGCAAGGTACGCTGCAGCGTGCTGCGCACCGTGGCCACGTCGTTGACCGACTCGGCCATCATTCGCGTCAGCTCCTGCAGACGGGTGTAGCGATCCATCTCCAGCGAGTCGAAGGACTGGTCGGCGATGCGATACGCCTCCATGCGCGACTCCATCTGAGTCTCGGCCTGCATGGTGACGTCGTTGAGCTGCCGGTGCAGCCGCTCCAGGTTGTCCGACAGATCGACCAGCGCGCTGCGCAGCTGCCCGACTTCGGTCTCGACCCGGCTACGGTTGATGTTGACTTCACCGGACAGGTTGACCAGCCGATCGAGCAACTGCGCCTTGACCCGAATCGGCTGCACATTGAGCGCGGTGCGCTCGCCGCCACCACGTACCGGGTCCTCGACGGTGCGCGTGAATCGCGACCAGTCGATCGATGTGCCCGTGGCCAAGGCGGTGGGCCGCACCGTCGGTGCGGCGGCCTGTGGCCGAGCCTCCGCAGCAGCAGGTGCAGGCGGGGCAACAGGCGCCAATGCCGGAGCCGGCACCGGCGGCGCCACGACTGCAGGCGGCGCACTGACCGGGGCCGTTACCGCCTGAGCTACCGGCGGCTCCGGCACCTGAGGGGCGGGGGGCGGCAACACCGGGGCAGGTGCGGCTGCGGGCCGAACCGCCGGACTGCGCACGCTGTACTCGGACGGCTCGTAGGCCGCCAGCATCGTCATGCTCTCGCGCGGCACCATGCGATGGCGCAGATCCTCGAAGGCCGTGGCCAGCACGTCCATGCGCTGTTCAAGCTGACCCAGATCCTGCCCATGGATCACCCCTGCCGAAACCAGCCGCTCAATCGCTGACTCGAAGCGGTGCGCCATCTCGCCCAGGCGCATTGCCCCGGCCAGACGGGCGCCGCCCTTGAAGGTGTGCAGATGCCGCATGCAGCCCTTGGCGGCGTCCAGGTCAACCGGGTCGGCGGCCCATTGCCGCAGCTGTTCGGCCAGAGCAGGCACCAGCTCGTCGGCTTCCTCGACGAAGATCTGGAACAGCTGCTCGTCGACGGCGTCTTCTTGCTCCAGCGGCCCTTCGGAGTGCTCGAAGTCGAGCAGCGGCACCATGCCGGAATCCGCTTCGAGCATCGAATCGGACACATCCCTCATCCGGCTCGAGGTCGACGTCGGCGACATCACGCTGTCGATGGCATCCGACAGATCGATATCGGTCGACGCAAATCTCGGCCGGCTCAACTCCGGAAGCTCGACACGAACCGGTGCGGGGGCGGGCGCAGCAATTGGCGCCGCCGGCGCCGGCTCCGCCTGACTCAGACCGAGACCGAGATCAAGCTCAAGGTCCAGATCGAGCGGCACTGACATCACCGTCTCGGCCTGAACAGCATCGAGCGGCGGGGCACTGAAATCGGTCGGAGACAGCAGGTAATCGGTGGCGTCGACCGGGCCGGCTGCCGGCACACTGGCCGGCCCGATCTCCAGGTCGACATCCAGCGCCTCGGAGACCGGTTCGTCGAACCGGATCTCGGCACCCGCATCGTTGTTCTGCGCAGCAGCCGGTTCGGCAGCCAGTCTGGCGTGGCTGCCTTCGAGCACGACGGTGCGCTCGGCCTGATCGATCGACATCAAACCGGTGTCGATGACGACCTCCGGCACTTCGAAGTCCAGGCTACCGCTGACGGTGGCATCGCCTTCGGCGCCGCCCATCAGATCCAGAGACAGATCGAGATCGCTGGCTTCGAACTCGGCCGCCATGGCGGCCTTGCGCGCGGCCTGCACATCGACATCGTGGGCGCAATGTTGCAGACGATCGATCAGCCCCGCCTTGGGCACTTGCAGGAACCCTGCGGCGAACTGGTGCAGCAGACGATGGATGTCGTCGCTGACCTCGATGAAGAGCATCGCCTCTTCCAGGGCGCCGCGGGTATTGCGAACGTTGATGCGATCGATCGCATGCTCTAGCTCGCGGGCCAGCTGCGACAAGTCAGTGAACCCGACCGTTGCGGAGCTTCCAGCCAGCTTGTGCGCCAGCGAGGATGCCGGCGCACCGACCGGACGATGCAGTTCCATCGCCCACTCGGCCAGTTCGCGACCCAGTCGACGCGACAGCTCGTCGGCCTCATTCAGGTAAATGTTGAACAGCGGGATCTGCAGCCGCAGCGAGCCGATCACGCGGATCTCGTCCTCGTCGTCACCCTCGCCAAAGCCCGTCGGTACCTGGGCGATGACCGGCCGGTCATCCGGCTCGGACTCCTGAGTCGGCTCCGGCTCGGGGACGGATTCCGGTTCGGGCTGAATCGCTTCGACGGGCTCAGCCACAGCCTGCTGCGGGACGCTGGCAGGCCCCTCGTCCAGGCCACCCAACACCGACAGGCCCAGCAGAGGAGGAAGATCGATGTCCGGCTCGGCGATGGCGACCTGTTCCTCAGCCAGCGGTGCCAGCTGGGACAACCCATGCAGCGGAGGCAGGTCGGAGAGATCGTCTGCGGCGGCCCGGCCGGCTTGGCGCAGGTCGTCCAGCTCGCCCAGATCACCCAGATCGCCCAACTGCGTCAACCCGCGAAGCACAGGCAGGTCGTCAAGCGATCCCTCCGCAATCTGCGGCGCCAACGTCGGCACAGCAGGCTCAGACAGATCGGCCAGCTGCGATAGGCCATGCAGCTCAGGCAGTTCGGATTCGGCAGCTTCGGCAGGCGCTGCCGGCGCGGGCACGGACCAATCGCCCAGATCCCCGAGCTGAGATAGCCCGGGCAGATCGTCGAAACTCAGTTCGGCCACAGCGCCCGCCTCGACGGGTTCCGGCACCTCGGCCGCAACCGGCAACTCCAGGCTTTCGACCTCCGGCAAAGACAACTCGTCCGGCACCTGCGCAGCTTCCGGCAACGCAGGCGGCTCGATCATCGCATCGGCAACCGCAGCCACTTCGACGGCTTCGGCCACTTCGATAGCCTCAGGCATGGCGGCAGGCACGCTGCCGGCGGGCTCCTCGGTGCCAAGTTGCAGGCCGCCCAGCTGACTCAGCGAACCCAGATCCAGTCCATCAAGATCAACCAGCGCCGGATCCCCACCATCCAGCGCAGCAACCAGTTCGGTATCGGACAGCGCCGACATCGGCATCGTCACCGCCGAGGTAGCCGTGTCGGGCGTCTCGAACAGGTTGATGTCGAGCCCCTCGAGATCGTCGAGGCCTTCGAGCGAAATCACCTCGACCGGCTCGGCCGCCGGGGCTGGTTCGGTCGACGGAGACAGCAGATCGAACGGAGCAGGCTGCGTCGGCTCGAGCTCCTCGAGAACCGGTACGTCGTCGCCGAAGGAGAACTCCAGGTCGATATCCGGATTGCTGCCTGCAACAGGCTCCGCAGCCACCGCCATCGGCAGCGCAGGAATCCCGGTATCGGCGGACGGCAGGGCCACCCGCATCAACTCCCCGGCCAGGCGCAATGCATCGGCCCCGGCCACCACAGGCTCGGGCAGGAAGCGGCTGACCGTCTCGTTATTCGTCAAGGCCTCGACCCAGGCCGTAAAGTAGCCGAGTACATCGTCTGTCAGAACGATCAGGTCGTGGACATGGCTGGCCATCGGCTCAGCCAACCAGCGGTTGTAGAGCTGCTCACAGGCCCAGGCTGCCTCGCCGAACTCGCTCAGGCCGACCATGCGTGAGCTGCCCTTGAGGGTATGGAAGGCTCGGCGCAGGATCGTCAGCTGATTGACGTCCCCTGAGGAGCGCTGCAGAACGGTCAGTGCCTCGCGTGCATTGCCGATGACCTCGTTGGCCTCCTCCAGGAAGATGCCCAGCATCTCCGGATCGATCTCTGGCACGACCGGCCTGGCGACCGCTGGTGCGGGAGCAGGAGGCACCGGGGCGACGACAGGGGCCGGCGGCGAGGGCGGAGCGAGCGGCTGCGCCGACGGTTGGAGCAGCGGCGGATCGAACCGGACGGAACGTTCGGCAGGGGGTGGCGCGATGGGCGCAACGACTGGAGCCACCAGCACCGGAATGGGAGCCGGGATAGGCACCTCCGGGACAGGTACAGGTGCCTGGGGAGCGGCAACCGGTGCCTCCTCCTGGGGCTCGACAGTCTCGGGCTCGACATGCTGTCGGCCCATCACCGGCGCCAGCAGGCCGGACTCCATATCAAACTGGAACAACGACTTGGCCGCCAGCGGCTGGACGTTGAGCATATCGATCAGGAACCCGAGCGCCCCCAGGTTATCAGCCAGGCGATGGAACCCCTCCATGCCCTCTTCAGCCGGGACCCCGTCGTCACGAATCAGCGCCTGAACATCGTCCCGCATGCGCAGCACGGTCTGGACGGCCGGGTCGACCCCGAGCACGGACAGCACGCCCCGCATCTTCATCAGTTCGATCGGCACATCCCGCAGCGGCCCGACATCGGTGGGAGCCCGGAAGAATCGATCGATCTGCTGTTCCACATCGGACAGCGACTGGCGCAGCTCCTTGACCACCGTGCTCATCGTCTGGTGGTCCGCCACACGGCGGTAGAGCTCCTCCATCCAGGTTTCGATAGCCCCGGCGGAGCGTCCGCGCAGCACGCTGTCGAGCCGGGCGGCCAGGCGCCCCATCCGCTCGGCCTGTTCAGGTGACTCGAACTCGGCCTCCTCGATGGATGCCTCCAGATACAGCAGGCTGGTCGCAACTTCCATCGCCAACTCCGCGGCCGGACTGGTGCGACTGCTGACCGTGCGGCCGATGGCCGACTGCAGGGCGGCCACGAAGCCTTCCGAGCCCGGATAAAGGCGGCGTACGGTGTCGGCCACGAGCGAGAACAGCTCGTTGAGCGAATCGATCCGCTGCATCTCGTCGGCGGAGACTGCGGCCCAGACTTCCTTGGCGTTCTCAACCCGCTTGAGCCCCTGCTGGACCCAGGAGGGGTCGTAGCGCCCCAGCGATGGTTCAAGGTAGTCGGTCAGATCGGCATTGCGTTCGGTCAGGCCATAGATCTGGCGTACCGTCGTCAACATGCCGGTGTGGGCGGGGTCGCTCGCCTCGCCAGTCAGGCGTGAGCAATAGAACAACAGATCCTGTGCCAACCGCTCCGAAACGTCGGCATCCCCCCGGATCAAGGCCCGCAGCTGACCCAACACCCGCGAGGCCGTGCGCTTGGCGAAGACGTCCGGGACCAGACGTCCCCAGGCCCAGGCCTCGAAGAAGCCGCAGGCAATGCGCCAGAACGTGGCGGTGCGGGCGTTGTCGGAGGTGGACGCCAGGCTCTGACACAGCAGAGCCAGCGACCGCGCACCTTCGGTAGCGTCCGAGCGAACCACCGAGAGCAGGCGCTTTTCGAAAGCGCCAAGAATCACGCTGTCCGGAGCCCGCGGCGGCTTGGCCTCGCCGGGCACGTCGCGCCAGCGCCAGTCCAGGGACCACAAATCCGCCGGATGAACCCGCTCCGCACTGCTCAGCTCCAGCAGGGTGCGCAGCTGCGGAAACAGCGCCAGCGGTGAGGCAGCACGGCCAGCCAACAGGCGCGTCAGATAGTCGAGCACGGCAAACGTTGCCTTCTCGATTGCCTCGACAGCATCGACCTCCATCCGATAGGGCTTGCCGATATGGCGCTGCACCAGCGCTTCGCTGGCGCGCAGCAGCAGGGCCGCTTCGGGGATGTTGATCAGTTCCAGCGCGCCGACGCCCTGATGGATGTGCTGGCGCGCATGACGCAGCACGGCCGGCTCGACGTCGTCCAGATCGGAGGCCTTGGTCGCTTCGGCATCGCGCAGATACCTTCTGAGGGCCTTGTGCGCCGTTTCCAGCGTCTTGCGCAGCTCCTCCCGCACCCAGGCCAGGGCGGTGAGGTCGACCGAAGCGGCGTTGTCGTTAAGCGATTGCATCGATGCTGCTGTGTTTGACCTGATGGTCTGCTCCCTGTGCAGGCCTCAGGCGATCTTGAAACGGGACACTGACTGCCGCAGCTCCTCGGCCGTGCGGGAGAGCTGACGGATCAGCTGCGCGGTCGAGCGCGTACCCTCACTGGTCTGCTCCGTCACGGCAAAGATGTGCTGGATGTTCGACGCCACCACGTTGGCGGAATCGGCCTCACGACGAGCCTGGGCAGAAATTTCCTCGATCAGTTCGGCCAGCTGACGCGACACCCGGTCGATCTCGGCCAGGGCCGTACCGGCGTTATCCGACAGCTTGGCACCCTCGACCACCCCCTGAGTCGAGCGTTCCATGGCCGCGACGGCATCGGCCGTATCGGTCTGAATCGTCTTGACCAGTGCGGCAATCTCGCGAGCGGCATCAGCCGAACGCTCGGCCAGACGCTGCACTTCCTCGGCCACGACCGAGAAACCGCGTCCGGCATCGCCCGCAGAAGCGGCTTGAATCGCGGCATTGAGCGCCAGCACGTTGGTCTGCTCGGTAATGTCCGAGATCAGCTCGGTGATTTCGCCGATCTCCT
>DALYHR010000110.1:0-7087 GCA_031970775.1 Burkholderiaceae bacterium
ATCGGGAAGAAGCGGATCAGGTGGTCCGGGGGCGGCAGGGGGGTCACGTCGCTGATGCGCTCGTCATCGGTTTGCGAGGTCTTGTCGATCAGGCTGTCCTGGAGGTTCAAGGTCTGTCTCCTGAAGGGGAATGGTCCATAAAGAAAAACCGCCGGATTCTGGCTGAACCCGGCGGTCTGGAAGGTGTCTGAGTCGCTGTGATGCGCCTAGACCTCTCCTCCGCCGGGGCGGTACGAGAAGCCAAAGAAGCTAAAAAACACGGTGACCTGAGGCATGGTCGAGACTGTAGCACGGGCTTTCGCGGGGGCACTCGTACTCATTCCGGAGCGTTCTTCATGCGGTGCCGCCGACGGTCATGCGATCGATGCGCAGCGTCGGTTGCCCAACGCCGACCGGCACGCTCTGGCCGTCCTTGCCGCAGGTGCCCACGCCGCTGTCGAGCTCGAGGTCATTGCCGATCAGGCTGACCCGGGTCAGGGCGTCCGGGCCGTTGCCGATGATGGTGGCGCCCTTGACCGGGTAGAGGATGCGGCCCTTCTCGACCCAGTAAGCCTGGCTGGCCGAGAACACGAACTTGCCGCTGGTGATGTCGACCTGCCCGCCGCCGAAATTGGTGGCGTAGAGCCCGCGGTCGATCGAGGCGATGATCTCCTCGCGGCTGCGGTCGCCCGCCAGCATGTAGGTGTTGGTCATGCGCGGCAGGGGCACGTGGGCGTAGCTCTCACGCCGGCCGTTGCCGGTCGGTGCGTTGCGCGACAGTCGGGCGTTGAGGCGGTCCTGCAGGTAGCCCTTGAGGATGCCGTCCTCGATCAGCACGTTGCGCTGTGACGGGATGCCCTCGTCGTCGATGTTGAGCGAGCCGCGCCGGTCGGGCAGGGTGCCGTCGTCGAGCACGGTCACGCCGGGTGCGGCCACGCGCTGGCCGATCCGGCCCGAGAAGGCGCTGGAGCCCTTGCGGTTGAAATCGCCCTCCAGTCCGTGGCCGATCGCCTCGTGCAGCAGCACCCCCGGCCAGCCGGGGCCCAGCACCACCGACATCTCACCAGCCGGCGAGGGACGGCTTTCCAGGTTGGTCAGAGCCGCTTCGACAGCTTCGTCGACATAGCGGCTGATCAGTTCGGGCGTGAACAACTCGAAGCCGCAGCGCCCGCCACCGCCCGAAGAGCCGACTTCGCGGCGGCCGTTCTGTTCGGCGATCACCGTGACCGACAGTCGCACCAGCGGGCGCACATCCGCGCCCAGCGTGCCGTCGGCTCGGGCGATCAGCACGACGTCATATTCACCCGCCAGACCGGCCATCACCTGCACCACGCGCGGATCGCGGGCGCGGGCCAGTTTCTCAACCGATTCGAGCAGATCCACTTTGGCCTGGCTGTCCAGGGTTGGCAGCGGATCGAGCGCGGGGTAGAGGCGCCGGCTCGGCGCCATGGTGCGGGCCGGGTTGACACGAATGCGTCGGGATTGCCCGGCGGCGGCGATGCTGCGCACCGTGCGAGCGGCGTCCTGCAGGGCCGCTTCGGAGATGTCGTCCGAGTAAGCAAAGGCGGTTTTCTCGCCGCTGACGGCGCGCACGCCGACACCCTGATCGATGCTGAAGCTGCCGCTTTTGACGATGCCTTCCTCCAGGCTCCAGCCCTCGTTGCGGGTGTACTGGAAGTACAGATCGGCATCGTCGACCTTGTGGGCCGAAATGACCCCCAGAGCGCGGCGCAGCGCTGCCTCATCCAGTCCGAAGGGGGACAGCAGCAGGCGGCTTGCTGTGTCAAAGCGCTCGAGGGTGGTCTCTGTGGAGGTCATCTGCTCATTCTAGGGCGGCAAAAAAAAGGCCCCTGGAGAACCAGGGGCCGGGCGCGACCTCGAATTGGACTGGACCTGTCGCGCCAACCGGGGGGAGAAGATGTGGGAAATTATCCCATTCAAACGAAGCAAAAGAACGACTTGTGTGTCGATCAGACATTCTTGACCCCGTGGATGAGGGGGTCGGGCACCGTATCCGGTCGGATGGCTTTACGCCGACGAGGGTCCTCGCGAAGCGTGAATTTCGGGGGGCTTCCTATAATCCGCGGCTCGCGCCTGCCGACTCGGTCAGTCGCGAGTCCCTTTCTCGTGGATACCACCACCCCTAGACTCCCGCTGCCCGTGAACATCGACACGTCTGCCTCCACCAATCCGCTGCAACTGATGGCCGAGGACATGGCGGAGGTCGACGCCGTGATCCGTCGTCGCCTCAGCTCGGAAGTGGTGCTGATCAATCAGATCTCCCACTACATCATTGGCGCCGGGGGCAAGCGTATGCGCCCGCTGCTGGTGCTGCTGTGCGCCCGGGCCCTGGGTTTTGACCGGAGCGAGCGCTTCGAACTGGCGGCTACGGTGGAGTTCATCCACACCGCCACGTTGCTGCACGACGACGTCGTCGACGAATCGGCTCTGCGCCGCGGCCGCAGCACCGCCAATGCGATGTTTGGCAACGCGGCCAGCGTGCTGGTTGGGGACTTTCTCTACTCTCGCGCTTTCCAGATGATGGTGTCGGTCAACCGGCTGCGGGTGCTCGACGTGCTGGCCGATGCGACCAACGTGATCGCTGAGGGCGAGGTGCTGCAGCTGCTCAACATGCACGATCCGGATGTGACGGTCGAGAGCTATCTGCGGGTAATTCACTACAAGACGGCCAAGCTTTTCGAAGCCAGCGCTCGTCTTGGCGCGGTGCTGGCCGAAGTGCCTTCCGAAGTCGAGGAGGCCTGCGCGGCCTACGGGCGCGCGGTGGGTACCGCCTTCCAGCTCGTCGATGATCTGCTCGACTATGAAGGCTCGACCGATCAGCTCGGCAAGAACGTCGGTGACGATCTGCGTGAGGGCAAGCCGACCCTGCCGTTGTTGGTGGCGATGGAGCGCAGCAGCGAGGAAGACCGTCAGATCATTCGCCATGCCATCGAACACGGCGAGGTCGAACGTCTGCCCCAGATCATCGAGATCGTGCGCCGCACCGGGGCACTGGATGCGACCCGCGAAGCGGCCCGCGCCGAGGCCGAACGGGCTCGCCAACAACTTTCTTCATTGCCCCCTTCCCAATTCAAAGAAGCCTTGCTACAATTGCCGTCTCTTGCAGTGAACAGAACAAATTAATCAGTTCACAAGCAAATCGGGGTGTAGCTTAGCCTGGTAGAGCGCTACGTTCGGGACGTAGAGGCCGGAGGTTCGAATCCTCTCACCCCGACCAGACACAACCCGCTGCTGAAAAGCAGCGGGTTTTTCGTTTGCGGCCCGCCTTTCACGGGCGTGCTACAATCAAAGGCTTGACCCGGTCCGATGGGTCAATCAAGTGTTGAAAGGGCTGATATGTACGCGGTCATAAAAACCGGTGGCAAGCAATATAAGGTTGTTGCCGGCGAGAAGATCAAGGTAGAACAGATTGCTGCGGAAGTTGGCCAAGAGATCGTCATCGACCAGATTCTGGCTGTCGGAAGCGGCGCCGAGCTGAAGGTCGGGACTCCCTTGGTGGCGGGTGCAACGGTCACGGCGACGGTGGTGTCGCAAGGTCGTCACGACAAGGTGCGCATTTTCAAGATGCGTCGTCGTAAGCACTATCAGAAGCGCCAGGGTCATCGCCAGAACTACACCGAACTGCAGATCAATGCAGTGGTGGCCTGAGCGGTTCTTCCGGTTTCTTCCGATTCCTCCAAGGAGTTAAGTCATGGCACAGAAAAAGGGCGGCGGTTCCACACGGAACGGCCGCGACTCGAAGCCCAAGATGCTGGGCGTGAAGGCATACGGCGGTGAAGCGATCAGCGCCGGTTCGATCATCGTGCGTCAGCGCGGTACCCGTTTCCATGCTGGCACCAATGTCGGCATGGGCCGTGACCACACGCTGTTTGCGCTGGTCGACGGTACGGTGTCCTTCGATGTGAAGGGCCCGCAGAATCGCCAGACGGTGTTCGTCACACCGCTGTGATCTGCTCAGTCTTTCGACTGACTGAATCCCGAAAGCCCCGGCCTCACCGGGGCTTTTTGCTTTGACGGCACGGTCCTGATCGTTTGTGCCGCAGCAGGAGTTCCCATGAAATTCGTCGATGAAGTCACCATCGAGGTGGCCGCAGGCAACGGTGGCAGTGGCTGTGCCAGCTTTCGGCGCGAGAAATTCATTCCCTTCGGTGGTCCCAATGGGGGCGACGGTGGGCGTGGCGGCCATGTCTATGCCGTGGCCGATCTGAATCTGAACACGCTGGTCGACTACCGCTACACCCGTCGGCATGAGGCTCGCCATGGCGAAGCCGGTCGCGGTGCGGATCAATTCGGCGCAGCTGGCGACGACGTTGTGCTGCGCATGCCGGTCGGCACCATCATCAGCGACGCCGAAACCGGCGAGAAGCTGGCCGAACTGCTGGTGCCGGGCGAGAAGGTGATGTTGGCCAAGGGCGGCGATGGCGGCTTTGGCAACCTGCACTTCAAGACCAGCACCAACCGTGCACCGCGTCAGAAGACCTCCGGCTGGCCCGGCGAGCGCAAGTCGCTGCAGCTGGAGCTGCGCGTGCTGGCCGATGTCGGTCTGCTGGGCATGCCCAACGCCGGCAAGTCGACGCTGATCGCGGCGATCTCCAACGCGCGCCCGAAGATTGCCGACTACCCATTCACCACACTTCACCCCAATCTCGGCGTGGTGCGCGTGGGCGAAAACCAGAGCTTTGTGGTCGCCGATGTGCCGGGCCTGATCGAAGGGGCCGCCGAAGGTGCCGGCCTGGGCCATCAGTTCCTGCGCCATTTGCAGCGCACCCGTCTGCTGCTGCATCTTGTCGACATGGCCCCGTTCGATGACTCGGTCGACCCGGTCGCCCAGGCCCGCGCCATCGTCAAGGAATTGAAGAAATACGACGCCGCCCTGCATGCCAAGCCGCGCTGGCTGGTGCTCAACAAGCTCGACATGGTTCCGGGTGATGAGCGCGCGCAGCGCGTCAAGGACTTCGTGCGGCGGCTGCGCTGGAAGATTCCCGTCTTCGAGATTTCGGCCCTGACCCGCGAGGGCTGCGAGCCGCTGATCCGCGCCATCTACACCCACGTGGCCGAGATGCAGCGCCAGGAGGCGATCGCTTCGGGCATCCTGCCGGAAGTGGATGTGCGTTTTCAGCCCGGAGAGTTGCCGTCATGAGCGAAGTTCTGAAACAGGCCCGTCGCATCGTCGTCAAGGTCGGTTCCAGTCTGGTCACCAATGAAGGCCGCGGCCTCGACGCCGAGGCGATCAACGCCTGGTGCGTGCAGCTGGCCGCCTTGGTCAAGCAGGGGCGTGAGGTGGTGATGGTGTCCTCGGGCGCCATCGCCGAGGGCATGAAGCGCCTGGGCTGGGCGACCCGGCCCAAGGAAATCCACGAGCTTCAGGCCGCCGCCGCCGTCGGTCAGATGGGGCTGGCGCAGATCTACGAAACCTCCCTGCGCGAGCAGGGGCTGGGCAGTGCGCAGGTGCTGCTGACCCACGCTGATCTGGCCGACCGCGAGCGCTATCTCAACGCCCGCTCAACGCTGTTGACGTTGCTGACGCTGGGCGTGGTGCCGGTGATCAACGAGAACGACACCGTGGTCACCGACGAGATCAAGGTCGGCGACAACGACACGCTGGGTGCGCTGGTGGCCAATCTGGTCGATGCCGATGCGCTGGTGATCCTGACCGATCAAAAGGGCCTGTATTCGGCCGACCCGCGCAAGAACCCGGACGCCTATTTCATTCACGAAGCGGTGGCCGGCACGTCCGAGCTGGAGCAGATGGCCGGTGGCGCGGGCTCCAGCATCGGCAAGGGCGGCATGATCACCAAGATCCTGGCGGCCAAGCGGGCGGCCAAGAGCGGTGCCAGCACCGTGATCGCCTGGGGGCGCGAGCCCAATGCGCTGCTGCGACTGGTGGAGGGCGAGTCGATCGGCACGCTGCTGGTGGCCTCGACCGCCAAGGTGGCCGCGCGCAAGCAGTGGATGGCCGATCACCTGCAGCTCAAGGGCGCGGTGCTGGTTGACGATGGCGCGGCGATGAAGCTGCGCGACGAAGGCAAGAGCCTGCTGCCGATCGGCGTGACCGACGTTCAGGGCGAATTTGCCCGCGGCGATGTCATTGCGGTGCGCTCCACCAGCACCGGTCAGGAGATCGCCCGCGGCCTGTCCAACTACGCGGCCAGCGAAGTTCGTCTGATTCTGCGCAAACCGTCCTCCCAGATCGAGGGTCTGCTCGGCTACGCCAACGAACCCGAGCTGATCCACCGCGACAATCTGGTGCTGAGCTAAGCCTGTCCGGTGATTGCCTCTTTCCGGAGGGCTTGGTGACCGCTCGATCACGAGGAGTTGCACATGACCTTCCGGAAACTCACCGCTGCCCTGCTGCTGGGGCTGCTCAGCCTGGGCGCGCTGGCCCAGGAAGAACCCGAAAAGCCCGCCCCGGTCGGACCGATCATGGTCAACCGGCCGATCTGTATTCCCGATGTCGGTGGTGCCGTGACCTGCCGGGGTGCGATGGGTTCTCTGCACGAGCTGATGAAGCGCACCGGGGCGAACAAGGATCAGTCGCGCTGCCTGTTCGCCTGTCGCATCGAGGCCGGCATCGAGGTCTGCACCGGCCGGGGCCCGAAGTGCGCCGTGTTGCTGGAGTTGTGATCCGCTTGGCGACGAGTGGCGGATCCGGGCTGGTTCAGCTTTTGTTGCGCTGACCGGTCCAGAAATCGCGGTGCAAGGCCGCGATCTGTTCTTCCATCGACACCACCGGCCCGATCACCTCAATGTCTTTCTGACCGCGCGCGAAGACTTCGCGGCAGGGCAGATCAAGCGTCGGGTTTTCGGCGTGGTTGCCGGTGATTTCCAGCAGCCGGGCCTCGCTCATGCCGTAGACCACCCGGCCGATGTGGGCCCAGTACTGTGTGGCGGCGCACATCGCGCAGGGCTCCACGGTGGTCACCAACGTGCATTGCCAGAGCGTGGCCGCATCCAACTGCTCAGCCGCCCGCCGCGCCAGCACCGCCTCGGCATGCTCGACCGTACTGACATTGCCCTGCCGCATCAGCACCGTATGCCCATCCGGCCCGATCAGCACCGCCCCAAACGGATGATGCCCCGCAGCTAG
>DALYHR010000111.1:0-7036 GCA_031970775.1 Burkholderiaceae bacterium
GCCTTGGCGAGCTGATGCCAGGGCTGGGTGCCGGAGGGTTGTTGCCGGCCTTGGGCTTTATGGTCGGCGGCTGGCTGGTCTACGACTTGTTTTGCATCGTGTTCTGTCAGCACCGCGATGCCAACCTCCCCCCGGTTGCCAGCAGCGAACGTCATTGCATCGCCTGGCTGCTGCTGGTGGCACTGCCCTTGGGCGTGTGGTCGGCCTTCCAGCTGTTTTCACCCAAGGCGGCCTTTCTGGTGATCGGCGGCATGCTGGCCACCATCATGACGGCCAATGTGATGCTGCGCATCCTGCCGGGTCAGCGCAAGGTGGTCAGCCATATTCAGCTCGGTCAAACCCCCGCCCCTCACCCCGGACAGCGCGCCAAGCGCCGTGGCCTGCACAACAGCTATCTGATCCTGCCCGTGCTGGTGGCCATGACGGCCCACCACTCCGAGTCGCTGAGCCGGCACCCGGCCGCCTGGGTCATGTTGCTGATGCTGATGGCCTGTGCGCTGCTGGTTCGCCACATGACCGTGGCTCGCCACCGGGGCCGGATGCTCTGGGAGCTAGTGCCACTGATTCTGGGTCTGCTGGCCTCGGTGATCTTCCTAATGGCACCGACCTGAACCAGGGGATTGACGAATCTCGCCGGCTACAAACTGTAAGAGTCATCAACAGTTCGAAGCCTCAGTGAATTAGGTCGCGACCGGGGGAGTGTGGCGACAAAAAAACAGCGGCAGCCCTGCTAGATTGGCACCACCCATTCAACGCATTGTCTGCAGCCCCGGAGTTCCAAGCCATGAGCCAAGCGAAAGAGAAGCTGACCCTCGAAGGATTCAATGTGCTCGATCAAGCCCACCCTGCGGCTCACGAGTTCATTCGTGGTGAGGCCCGCGCCCGGGTCCAGCCGGGTCGCGTCCATACCGATGTGGTGATGAACCTGATCGGTGCCCTGCTCGGCGCCCTTCGCGGCACCCCGGTGCGCGTCTATGGCGACTCGCTGCGCGTGCAAGTCGGCGAAGAAGCGATCCTGTATCCGGATATCTCGGTGACCTCCGATCCGGACGACATGAAGGGCCGCACCCTCAAGTCGCCCAGCCTGATCGTCGAAGTGCTCTCGCATCAGAGCCAGAACTTCGACCGCGGCCCCAAGTTCGCGGCCTACCGCAAGCTGCCGGGACTGCTGGAATACGTCATGGTCGACCCGGAATCGCAGTGGGTGGAGCTGTTCCGCCGCTCGCCGGAAGGGGCCTGGACCCTGCACGACGTCACCGAAGACACCCTGCTGCTGGCTTCGGTCGGCACCGAACTGTCGATGAACGACATCTTCGGCAATCTGGGTTCGGACTGAACTCGAACTGAGCACCTTGCCACAGGGGTGGCCGCGCTTCACAGTGCTTCACCCTTGGGCAGCACGTGCTTCACACGGGCGGGGGCAGAATAGCCCTCATGGACACTCCTTCGCCCCTGCCCCGCACCGGGCTTCAGCCCCGGTGGATCGCGGCCCTGATGCTGACGGTCGGCCTGACCGGATGCGTGGTCGCCCCCCCTTACGGCTACCGACATCACCGCCACGAGGCCGTGGTCATCGCGCCGGCGCCGATTCGCAATCCTCCCCCGCCCCCCATGCAGCCGCCGCCGGCTGCTCCGGCGCCGTCGGATGCCATGTTCTTTTACCCGGAACGCGGTCAGGACGAAGAGCGCCAGGACCGGGATCGCTACGAGTGCTACCGCTGGGCGGTCAAGCAATCCGGCGTCGACCCCGGCATGACCCCAACCCGCAGCGCTGCCCCGCCACCCGAAGTCGCCCCGGTGCGCCGTGACGGGGGAGCCGTGGCCGCTGGCGCGATCACTGGTGGTGCGGTCGGTGCGATCCTCTCCGGCCCGCGCCGCGGAGGCGAAGGCATGATCCTCGGCGCCATCTTTGGTGCGGCCATGGGCGCCGCTGCCGAGGAAAGCCGAGCCCAAGCCGCCGAAAGGGCTCAGGCGGCCCGAGCCCGCGATTGGGAGGCGCGCGAAGCCCAACGCCGCGTGCCGCTCGACGGCTTCCGCCGCGCCATGTCAGCCTGCATGAGCGGCCGCGGCTACGCAGTGCGTTGAGTCTCCCCTCGACCCCGGTTTTGAAGGAGATCTGTCATGACCCCGCTGGCCCGAATCCTTGGAAGCTCCCTGACTGCAGTTGCGCTCGGCCTGGGCTTGTTGGCAGCAGCCTCGCCCGTGCAGGCCGAACGCCGCATCGTCGACTCCCGCTGGTGGGACG
The DNA here is from genome assembly GCA_031970775.1 of Burkholderiaceae bacterium. GTDB lineage: Bacteria > Pseudomonadota > Gammaproteobacteria > Burkholderiales > Burkholderiaceae_C > Sphaerotilus. The sequence continues at coordinate 2,246 of DALYHR010000111.1, forward strand.
GCGCCCACGGCCACGGCCGCTACTACCCTGTTCCGGGCTATCGGGTGACCCGCGCCCCGATCTACGGCTACCCGGTGTACTGGGGCGGGGTGTCGTATTCCTTCTATGACGGGGTCTGGTACACCGGCGGCCCGGGCGGCTACCTGGTGGTGCGGCCGCCGCTGGGCATCGTGGTCAACGACCTGCCGACTTTCGCAACTGTGCTGACGCTGGGCGCACTGAGCTACTACTACGTCAACGGCACCTACTACCGCCCGGTCAGCGTCAATGGCAGTCAGGCCTACGAAGTAGTTCAGGCGCCGGTCGCTGAATCACAGCCGTCTTCAGCTTCACCGGCCCGTCTGTTCGTCTACCCGCGCCAGGGTCAAAGCGAAGACAAGCAGGCCAGTGACGAGTACGCCTGCCATCGCTGGGCGGCCGAGCGCAGCGGCTTTGACCCGACTGCCCGTGCAACCGGCTCTTCAAGCGCAGCCAGCGGCAGCCTCAGCTCCGCTCCGCGCTCGGAGGATCAGGCTCGCAGTGACTACCAGCGCGCGCAGGCGGCCTGCCTCGAAGGTCGCGGCTACACCGTTCGCTAGGCCGGTGACTCGCGTCAGGCACGGGTGCTGCGTTTTCCTGGCACCTGCGCCTGCTCACAGCCCACACTGATGCGCTCGCGGCGCCCACCGTCGATGCGCGCAGCAGTCAACTGCCCGCCCCAGACACAGCCCGAATCCAGCGCCATCAGATCGGGGCGATCCAGCGCCCCCAGCGTCGACCAGTGGCCAAAGGCAATCGGCACCCCGGCGGTGCGCCGCTGATCAGCCTCGAACCACGGCACCAGCCCTGGCGGGGCCTGGGTGGCGCTTTCGGTGCTGTCGAAATCCATCCGGCCCTGCGGCGTGACGAAGCGCACCCGCGTCAACGCATTGACGATGACGCGAGAGCGCTCCGACCCGGTGAGCGACTCGTCCCAGCTCGACGGCTCGTTGCCATACATCGTGCGCAGAAAGCCGACCGTGTCGGGGCCCCGTAATCCGGATTCGACTTCGGCCGCAAGACGCAGCACGTCCGCGGTATCCCACTGCGGCAGCACCCCGGCATGCACCATCAGCCAGCCGTGATCGTGCAGGGCCAGCGGCTGCTGCCGGATCCAGTCGACCCAGCGGGAGCGCTTGGGCGAATCGAGGATTGCCCCCAGCGTATCGCTGCGTCCAGGCGGACGAATGCCGTTGGCCACCGCCAGCAGATGCAGATCATGGTTGCCCAGCACACAGCGCGCGCTGCTGCCGAGCTGCTCCAGGCGCTCCAGCACGCTCAGCGAGGCCGGCCCACGGTTGACCAGATCGCCCAGGACGATCAACTCGTCGCGCGAGGCGGAAAAACCAATCTGCGCCAGCAGACGGTCGAAGGCGTCGCAGCAGCCTTGCAGGTCACCGATCAGATAAATCATGGGGCGCGATTCTGCTACGCTCGCACGACTTTCGACTCCTCAGTCCATGGACGTTGCGCTACTGATATTCCTGATCGTGCTCAATGGCGTTTTCGCCATGTCCGAGATGGCCCTGACCGCCAGCCGCAAGGCGCGATTGCAGATGCTGGTCGAAAGCGGCCAGACCGGTGCTCCCGCCGCGATGGCGCTGCACGACAACCCCACGCAGTTCCTCTCGACCGTCCAGATCGGCATCACTTCGATCGGGGTGCTCAACGGCATCGTCGGCGAGGCCGCCTTTTCCGATCCGCTGGCCCAGTGGCTGATCAGTCTGGGCATCGCCGATCGCATCGCGCAGGTCGCGGGCACCGCGCTGGTGGTCCTGGTGATCACGCTGCTGACCATCGTCTTTGGCGAACTGGTGCCCAAGCGCATCGGGCAGATGCACCCTGAGGCGGTCGCCAGCCTGGTCGCCCCGGCGATGACCGGACTGTCGGTGCTGACCCGGCCGCTGGTGCGTCTGCTCACCGGCACCACCCATGCTGTGCTCAAGCTGGTCGGCATTCGCGATAGCGGCAACCGCGGCGTCACTGAGGAGGAAATCGCCGCCAGCCTGGAAGAAGGTCTGGATGCCGGGGTGATCGAGGCGCACGAGCACCAGATGGTGCGCAATGTCTTCCGGCTCGACGAGCGGCAGATCGGCTCGATGATGATTCCGCGCGCCGACATCGCCTGGCTCGACGCACAGGCCCCCGTCGAAGACGTGCTGGCGGTCATTGCCGAGCGCCGGCACTCGCGCTATCCGGTCTGCCGCGGCGGGCTCGACGAGGTGGTCGGCGTTGTTACAGCACAACAGTTGCTGGGGCAATACGCACGCAGCGGAACGCTTTCACTGACCGAGGCGATGCAGCCTCCGGTTTTCGTGCCAGAAACGCTCACTGGCATGGAATTGCTCGAGCATTTCCGCGGCTCGGTGGTGCAAATGGTGTTCGTGGTGGACGAGTACGGCGTCGTGCAGGGCGTGATCACGCTGCGCGATGTGCTGGAGGCGATCACCGGCGAATTCACCCCACAGGCTGGCGGAGAGTCCTGGGCCGTGCAGCGCGACGACGGCTCCTGGCTGATCGACGGGCTGATTCCGGTGCCGGAGTTGAAGGATCGGCTGGAGTTGCGTCTGCTGCCCGACGAGGATCGCGGACGCTACAACACGCTGGCCGGGATGATCATGTTGCTGCTCGGACGCCTGCCGCAGGTCACCGATTCGGTGGAATGGGAAGGCTGGCGTTTCGAAGTCGTCGATCTCGACGGCAAGCGGGTGGACAAGGTCTGGGCCCGGCGCATGGCTGGTCCTGCTGCCTGACAAGACGTTGAACGTAGAACCGGGGTGCACCCTCACCCCTCGAGTACAAGGAACTCAGTGATGACTCTCTCGAATCTGAACGGCAATGCCGCCAACGAAGCTGTCTCGACGCCTGCCGCCGCCCCGCAGGAGATGCCGGCGCTGAAGCAGACTTCGTACGGCATCTACCGTCAGCTCGCCCTGCTCGACCGCCGCACCCATGCCGGCAAGCGCGTTCGCCAACTCACGGACTGGGGTCTGGCCCGTGAGACCAATGCCGTGTTCGCCTCGGTGGTCGAGTTCTATGACATCGCCCGCGAATACCCGATCGCCTTCGTGGTGGTGGGCCGCAACGACAAGAACCAGCCGATCGTCACTCCGGTGGCCATGCTCGGTCTCAAGGATGGCCAGAACGTCTACATCGACGCCAACGGCCAGTGGAATGCCCAATACATCCCGGCCTTCCTGCGGCGCTATCCGTTCTCCCTGGTGCAGACGGTCGACAACCAGATGGGCCTGGGCATCGACGAAGCCTGGGAAGGGCTCAATGACACCGAAGGTGAACTGCTGATCAACGAAGCGGGCGAAATGACCCCCTTCATGCAGCGCGTGCTGTCCTTCCTCGACAACTTCGAGCAGGACGTCCAGCGCACCCGTTTCTTCTGCGACAAGCTGGTCGAACTCAACCTGCTGCGCGCTGGCGAAATCGGCGGTCAACTGGCCAACGGCGAAACCGTCAAGGCTCAGGGCTTCTTCCTGATCGACGAGCAAAAGCTGCGTGAACTGCCCGATGCCACCGTGGTCGAACTGTTCCGCAATGGCATGCTGGGTCTGATCAATGCCCATCTGCTGTCGGTTGGCCAAGTGCCGCAGCTGGCCCGTCGCGTGCTGCCCACACCGGCCGCCCAGTAAGACATGAATAGGACCTGAAGAGATATACTGCGGGCTCGCGTTCCTCGCGATCTCTCCTCTGCAGTAATCCTTCCGCCCCGCAGTCCTTCCCGGACCGCGGGGTTTTTTATTGGCGCGCCCTTATTCCTGATGCGGCTGAGCGTCGAACAATCGGATCTCCGGCCCCTGCGCGCTCCCCAGATGCAGGCTGCCGCTTTCGGTCACCGCCAACTTGAGTTCGGCCACAGCATCGAACCCGCCCTGCGGTGATCGCTCCGCCTGAGCAATCAGCCCCGCGGGCTGCATCGGATCGGTGCTCCAGTGGATCTCCTGCCCCGGCGCCAACTGCGCTTCAGCATGGACCACGAAGGCCCGGCGCTTGACCTTGCCCAGATACTGGGTGCGCGCCACGATCTCCTGACCGGGATAACAGCCCTTCTTGAAGTCGATGCCGCCGATGCGCTCGTAATTGAGCATCTGCGGCACGAATGCCGAAGCGGTGGCTGCGCGCACCATGACCACCCCGCTGCGCACGTCCAGCCAGCGCCAGACGCCGAGGTCCAACGCGGGCAGTGCGGCTTGCAGCGCATCGCGCCCGGCGGGCGATCCCATCCACAGCCAGCGGTTCACCCCCAGCGCATCCGGCAGTCGAATCGCCATGCCGTCCTCAAGCGGGCTGCCGCTCCATACCGCCGGCAACGCCTGCTCGACCAGGCCAAGCCGCACCTTCGCTGCGTGCCCGACAAGGCCCATCACCGCCACCGAGGCCGAAGCGTCCTGAAGCGCTGCCCGCGACCGCAATACGAACATCGACAGCCGTCGCCGCGCGGCGTCAAGAACGTCTGCACTGCAGGCCAGCCACAATTCGGTCCGCTGCGCGTCCTGGTGGCGCTTGAGCGCGACGAAGCTGGCCAGCATGCGTCCCTGCGGGTTGCAGTAGGCCGCCAGCCGCGCATCACCGACGGCCAGCCGGTTGATATCGTTGCTGAGTTGGCTGTGCAGGAAGCTGGCAGCATCGGCGCCATCGACCCTCAGCACGCCCCATTCGGGCAGGACACAGGCGCCGCCTTGAGCATTCAGGGCAGCTGCGCTGGCGTTTTCGGATTCAGGGAGAGACCTAGTCATGCCGGAATTATCCGCAGAACCTGAC
>DALYHR010000112.1:0-7022 GCA_031970775.1 Burkholderiaceae bacterium
CTTGAGCACCGGCGGTCGGCGCTACGAGATGGTCGGCGCCATTCCCGGTGAAGTCCACATGACGCCGCGCCCCGTCGGTCGGGGCTATGTCGAGCTGGAAGCGACCACCGACATGGCCTGGGACGTGGCTGCCGGCCATCGCATCCGCGCCCATGAGTTTCACTATTCCGATTTGAGGCTCGATACGCCAGCGGCTGGCGAGCCCACAGTGCACTTTGCCTGGACGGTGCGGCGCGGCCATGGCATCGACGGCGCGCGCGACGGCCTGATGGTGCATCGGCTGCTGGCTTCCTACACCCACCTGCGCCGGGTCGGTTCCTGCGACTGGCCGACCTGGTTTGTCCGTTACGCCTGCGACGTGCGCGACGCCGCCGCGCGTGCCGTGGCCTGACCTTGCTTGAAAATCGCGCAGCCTTCTTGCGAAAGAGATTTCTTCATGCTGACCCTGACCCCCGCTGCCGCGCGCCAGATTCATGCCGCGCTCGATCAACACCCCGAGGACGAGCAATTGGCGCTGCGGGTTGCCGCCCATGTCGGCGCCGATGGCGAACTCGAGTTCGGCATGGGGTTCGACGAGCAGCGCGACGGCGATCTGGCCTTCAACGACAAGGGGGTTGATCTGCTGATCGGCCGCCCGAGCCAGCCGCTGCTCAACAGCACGGTGCTCGATTACGTCGAGGTCGAGCCGGGCGAGTTCCGTTTCATCTTCGCAGCCGGCGGTTGCGGCTCGGCCGAAACCCGGCCGAATTCGGCGGGCGGTGCCTGCGGCAGCGGCGGCTGCAACCGCTGCGGAGGTGCGCAATGACAGCGAACGGCACTCCCGCAGTCGGTGAGGTGATGCTGGTCGGCACCGGTCCGGGTGACCCGGATCTGCTGACCCTCAAGGCGCTGCGCTGCATGCAGTCGGCCGATGTGGTGCTCTACGACAACCTGGTCTCCAAGCCGATCCTGGCGCTGCTGCCGGCAACGATCGAGCGTATCTATGTCGGCAAGCGCCGCGCCAACCACGCAATGCAGCAGCAGTCGATCAATGAGCTGATGGTCGAGTTGGCGAAGCAGGGCCGCAAGGTGCTGCGGCTCAAGGGCGGCGACCCCTTCGTCTTCGGCCGCGGTGGCGAGGAGATCGAGACGCTGTCCGAGCAGGGCGTGCCCTTCCAGGTGGTGCCCGGCGTGACCGCTGCCCTGGGCGTGGCCTCGTACTGCGGCATTCCGCTGACCCACCGCGATTACGCGCAGGCCGTCACCTTCGTCACCGGCCATCTCAAGGACGGTTCGATGGATCTGGATTGGCCGGCACTGGCCCGTCCGCGTCAGACCGTGGTGATCTACATGGGCCTGATGGGGCTGCCGGTGCTGTGCGATCAGCTGATCGCCCATGGGCGTTCGCCCGACACGCCGGCGGCGGTGATTCAGCACGGCACGCAGCCGACTCAGCGGGTGGTGACCGCCACGCTGGCCACATTGGCCGAGAGGGTGTTGACCGAGGGCCTGGAGCCGCCGACGCTGATCATCGTCGGCGAGGTCGTGCAGCTGCACGACCGGCTCAAGTGGTTCAAACCGGCGCAGTCCTGACGCCGTGCGGCGGGAGGTGATGCCCGCCGCCAATCACTTCGGTCCCGGCTGAGGTGGCGCCACCCGCCGGGCTCAGGCCGTGCTCAACCGCAAAGACTGCCGCCTCGACCCGCGAGGACAGGTTGAGCTTGGCCAGGATGTGGCGCACATGCAGCTTGACGGTGTCGTGGCTGATGTCGAGCGACTTGGCGATCGCCTTGTTGCTCTTGCCGGCAGCGAGGTACTGCAGGATCTCGCGCTCGCGCTCGGTCAGCCGCACCGCCTTGGTCTTGGGCGGCGCCTCGTGGCTGGCCGGGCCATGGCGCAGCAGGTTGGAGAGCTTGGCCGACATCGCCGGGGCAACCACCATCTCGCCACGGGCGCAGCGGCGGATCGACGAGATCACGTCATCCGGGTCCATGTCCTTGAGCAGATAGCCGCGCGCGCCGGAGCGCAGCGCCTCGCCCATATCCTCCTGCGAGTCGCTCATCGTCAGGATCACCACCGGGGTCTCGACCCCGTCGCCGCGCAGTCGCCGCAGCAGCGACAGGCCGTCGAGCATCGGCATGCGCAGATCCATCACGATCAGATCGGGGGTCTGCTGTTCCAGCAGGGCCATCAGCTCTTCGGGGTTGGCGGTGGCGCCGAGCACATTCATGCCGCCGGCCGGGGATTGCAGCAGTTCCGTCAGGCCGCGACGACACAGGCTGTGGTCGTCGATCAGGATCAGACTCAGCGGGGGCTCGACGGCTGGCTGTGCAGTGCTCATGAAGGCTTTCAGGAAACCCGGGGGGCCATCGCAGGGCGGCTCAGTCCGCTGACCGGGTGATGGGCGACCGGCACCTGCAGGGTCAGCCGGGTGCCCAGGCCGCGGCGGCTGCTGACAAACAGCGCGCCGCCGATCAGCTGGGCGCGTTCCTGCATGATGCGCAGGCCATGATGAGCCGCCAGATCGACGCCATCATCGTTCTCGTGCCCGGGGTGCAGGCCGATGCCGTCATCCTCGATCGCAATCAGACACTGTCCGTCTTCCAGCGACAGCTCGACCTGGGCATGGCTGGCCTGAGCGTGTTTGACGATGTTGCTCAGCGCCTCGCGCACGATGTGAAAGACCTGCAATTCCTGCTCGGCATCGAGCGACAGCGGGGTCAGCCGGTTGGTGTAGTCGATCTCGAGATCGGCCAGCGACTCGAACTGATCGATCACGTGATGCAGGGCCGCGTCGAGGCCGCGCGGGTCCATGCTGGTGCGGAAATCGGTGATCAGTTCGCGCACCCGGCCGTGCGCCTCGCCGAGCGAGGCGTCGATCTCGGCGACGTGCTGTTCGATCTGTGCTTCGTCGCGCCGGGCGATGGCACCGCGCAGCAGCCGGCTGCGCATGCGCAGCCAGGTCAGCGATTGAGCCAGCGAGTCATGTACCTCGCCGGCCAGGCGTTGGCGCTCGCGCATCAGGCTGGCCTGCACCGCCTGCCGCGACAGGCGGGCGTTCTCCAGGGTCAAGCCGAGCATGTCGCCTAAAGCGGGCAGCAGGGCCGACACGGCTTCGGGCAGATCGCCGTGCGAGCCGAGGAAGAGATTGAGTACGCCGCAGGGGGTGCTGCCCTGATGCAGCGGCAGGACGAAGACGCGTTCCTGCCGGTCGGCGCAGGCGGCCGAGAGCTGGCGGGCACAGGCGCAGGACGAGACCGAACTGCGCGCGGCGTCGTCATGGATCACGTCATCGCAGACGCTGCAATCGTCACCGCGCCACATCTGCGAGGACAACTGGCAGCCGGCCGGAATGCCGACGGCACTGACAAGCTGCAGCGAACCATCTTCCGGGTCGAGCATGCGCAGGGTGGCGGCGCGGGCCCCCGAGACCTGCAGCACGGCCTGCAGCATGCGCTCGATCGGGGCAGGAGGCGTCTCGGCAATCTCAGTAGCGATACCGACCGTTGGTCGGGACAGATGCCACTGCACAACCCTCGTATCCATGTATCACTACCTTGTGATTTAAGCGACGGAGACACCCGACAAACCGGCCCGGGATGCCGCTCTAAAGCGGGCCCCGTGGCGCGCCATTCTCGGCACGGCCGGGTCTGAACCGCAATCAGGGTTACCCTAAGCTTACGTTCATCAAGGCTACCCCGATGGAGCCGCCATCGGTGGCAATGCCTACCCCGAAGGGGGTAGCGCGACCCGACCGACAGGGCTGCCCGAGGCGGGAATAGACGGGTCCGCAGCCCGCTGCGCCTAATGGCAGGCCGTTCGCTGCTTCACAGCGCTCCGTCTGCCCATCCGTCTGCCGCCATGCCTCTGCACGATCCCATCGCACCCCCGCTGCCGGACGCGACCACCGAGGTCAAGACCACCACCTGCTACATGTGTGCGTGCCGCTGCGGTATCCGCGTGCATCTGCGCAACGGCGAGGTGCGCTACATCGAGGGCAACCCCGATCACCCGCTCAACAAGGGCATCCTCTGCGCCAAGGGCTCGTCGGGGATCATGAAACAGTACTCGCCGGCCCGGCTGACCCAGCCGCTGCGCCGCAAGGCCGGCACTGAGCGCGGCGCGGGCGAGTTCGAGGCGATCAGCTGGGACGAGGCCTTCGGCCTGCTGGAAAAGCGTCTGGCCCATCTGCGCGCCACCGACCCCAAGCAGTTCGCGCTGTTCACTGGCCGCGATCAGATGCAGGCGCTGACGGGCATGTTCGCGCGCCAGTTCGGCACGCCCAACTACGCGGCGCACGGCGGCTTTTGCTCGGTCAACATGGCCGCCGGGATGATCTACACCATCGGTGGCTCGTTCTGGGAGTTCGGCGGCCCCGACTTGGAGCGCGCCAAGCTCTTCGTGATGATCGGCACCGCCGAGGACCATCACTCCAACCCGCTCAAGAGTGCGCTGGGCGAGTTCAAGCGCAACGGCGGCAAGTTCATCGCCATCAACCCGGTGCGCACCGGCTACGCTGCCATCGCCGACGAGTGGGTGCCGATCAAGACCGGCACTGACGGCGCGCTGATCCTGGCGATCATCCATGAGCTGATCGCGCTCGGCCTTTACGACCGCGACTTCCTGGCACGCTACACCAATGCCGGTCAGCTGGTGAATCTCGACGACGACAGCGACGAGTTCGGGCTGATGCTGCGCAACCCCGACGGCGATGTCGTCAACCCGCTGCGGCCGCACAACTTCTGGTGGTGGGACCGTCATACCAACCGCCCGGTGGCCGATCACGCCGAAGGGGCCGACCCCAGCCTGCTCGGGCATTTCCTGATGCCGGACGGCACCCAGACCAAGCCGGCCTTCCAGCTGCTGGCCGACCGGGTCAAGGACACCACGCCCGAGTGGGCCGAGGGCATCACCGGCATTCCGGCTGCGACGATCCGCCGCCTCGCGCACGAGATGGGTATCACCGCGCGCGACCAAAAGATTGAGCTGCCGATCGCCTGGACCGACTGCTGGGGCCAGGAGCACAAGAGCGTCACCGGCAACCCGGTGGCCTTCCACGCCATGCGCGGGCTGGCGGCGCACTCCAACGGCTTCCAGACCATCCGCTCGCTGGCGATTCTGATGTCGCTGCTCGGCACCATCGACCGTCCGGGCGGCTTCCGCCACCGCGCGCCATATCCGCGTGCCGTGCCGCCCAACGCCCGCCCGCCCAAGAGCCCGGCCTCGGTCAAGCCCAACACGCCGCTCGATGCGCCGCCGCTGGGCTGGCCGGAGACGCCCGAAGACCTCTTCGTCGATGAGCACGGCGGGCCGGTGCGCATCGACAAGGGCTTTTCGTGGGAGCACCCGCTCTCGGCGCACGGGCTGATGCACAACGTCATCACCAACGCCTGGCGCGGCGACCCCTACCGCATCGACACGCTGCTGCTGTTCATGGCCAACATGGCGTGGAACTCCAGCATGAACACCTCGGCGGTGCGCCACATGCTGGTGGACAAGGGCGAGGACGGCCAATACAAGATCCCGTTCATCGCCGTCTGCGACGCCTTCCATTCCGAGACCACCGCCTTCGCCGATCTGGTGCTGCCCGACACCACCTATCTGGAGCGCCACGACGTGATGTCGATGCTGGATCGGCCGATCTCGGAGTTCGAGGGCCCGGTCGATTCGGTGCGCATCCCGGTGGTGCCGCCCACAGGCCAGTGCAAGCCCTTCCAGGAGATGCTGATCGAGCTGGGCAGCCGCCTCAAGCTGCCGGCCTTCACCACCGCCGACGGCCAGCGCAAGTACAAGGACTACCCCGACTTCATCGTCAACTACGAGACCGCGCCGGGCTCGGGCATCGGTTTTCTGACCGGCTGGCGCGGCAAGGACGGCGAGAAATCGATGCGCGGCGAGCCCAACCCGAAGCAGTGGGAGATGTACGCGAAGAACAACTGCGTGCACCACCACCATCTGCCGCCCGGTTTGCAGTACATGCGCAACTGGAACCGCGACTACATGCAGTGGGCGCAGAGCGTCGGCATCCGGCGCGACAACGACCCGATCACCATCCACCTCTATTCCGAGTTCCTGCAACGCTTCCGTCTCGCCGCCCAGGGCCGCACCCAGGGCAAGCAGCCGCCCGACCACCTGCGCGAGCGCGTCGCCACCTACTTCGACCCGCTGCCTTTCTGGTACGAGCCGCTGGAGATGCAGGCGGCCGACAAGCAGGCCTTCCCGCTGTGCGCCGTCACGCAGCGGCCGATGGCGATGTACCACTCGTGGGATTCGCAAAACGCCTGGCTGCGCCAGATCCACGCCCACAACCTGCTCTACGTCAACACCCGCACCGCGCTGGAGCAGGGCATCGCTGACGGCGACTGGATCTGGGTCGAATCGGAATGGGGGCAGGTGCGCTGCATGTGCAAGCACTCCGAAGCGGTCGAGCCCGGCACGGTCTGGACCTGGAACGCGATCGGCAAGGCGCGCGGCGCCTGGGCCTTGAGCCAGGACGCCAACGAATCGCAAAAGGGCTTCCTGCTCAACCACCTGATCAGCGAGGAGCTGCGCGCGGACGCCGACGGCCACCGCTATTCCAATTCCGACCCGATCACCGGGCAGGCCGCCTGGTACGACGTGCGGGTGCGCATCCGCAAGGCCGAGCCCGAGGAGCCGCAGCAGACCGCGCCGCAGTTCCCGGCCCTGCCGGCCTACCCGGGCATGAGCCGCCCGGTGCCGAAGTGGCGCGCCTGGTTTGCCGGCAGCTCCAAGAACCGCGAAGGAGGCGCGCAATGACTCAGCTGGCGCTCGTCATCGACCTGAACGTCTGCGTCGGCTGCCATGCCTGCGTGACCAACTGCAAGCAGTGGAATACCTCCGGCGCGGCCGGTCCGCTGGTCGATCAGAACCCTTACGGCAAGGACCCGACCGGCACCTTCTTCAACCGGGTGCAGACCTTCGAGGTCGGCGAGTTTCCGAACACGCAGACGGTGCACTTTCCCAAGTCCTGCCTGCACTGCGAAGACCCGCCCTGCGTGCCGGTCTGCCCCACGGGCGCGAGC
>DALYHR010000113.1:0-7012 GCA_031970775.1 Burkholderiaceae bacterium
CCTGCGCTTCCTCGCGGCCGTCCTTGCCGAAGTACTTGACCAGCAGGTAGACCATCGCCCAGAGGTGGCGGCCTTCCTCCACGTTCACTTGGAAGAGATTGCGCATGTCGTACAGGCTCGGCGCAGTCGCGCCCAGCCAGCGCTGCTGCTCCACCGAGGCCGGCTCGGTATCGCCCTGCACCACGATCAGGCGCTTGAGCAGCGCGCGGTACTCGCCCGGCACTTCCTGCCAGGCCGGCTCACCCTTGTGCTTGCCGTGCGGGATGGTGCGTCCTTCCACCTTGGGCGCCAGCAGGATGCCCCAGCGGTAATCGGGCATCTTGACGTAGCCGAACTTGGCCCAGCCGGCCGGGTCGACCCCGACGGCGGTGCGCAGATAGACCTCGGCGTTCTGGAAGCCTTCGGGGCCCATTTCCTTCCACCAGTCGATGTAGTTCGGGTGCCAGCTTTCCAGCGCACGCAGCAGCTGGCGGTCGCTGGAGAGATCGACGTTGTTCGGAATCGCGTCGTCGTAGTTGACTTCGACGAAGGCATCGCTGCGGATGGCCTGGACTTCCTCGGTGATCTGATCGGTGCTCAAGGTGCTCATGGGGTGGGGCTCCGGTGGAAGGGGGTCGACTTGGTATGCAAAAAAATGCACAACTCAGAATGGCAAGATAATGCATGTCATCGAGCGGACCTTGAGCAAGATCAGACTCTTGCTCCGACCTCGGATTTACCCGGGGGTGGGCTTTTCGGTCGGTAGCGGCTGAAGCAGCACCTGCTCGATCAGCGCCATGCGTTCGGGCTGCGGTGCGAGCTGCGGGTGGTCGTGCAGCAGCGACTGCGTCACGTCGTAGGCATAGGCCAAAAAGGCGCGCGCTGCGGCGATCTCGGGTGGAAAACCCGCCGCCACGAAGCAGCTGGTGATGAACTCGACCCGCTCCGAGTCAACCGCATCGACCGCCTTGCGCGCCATGTCATCGCGCCGTGCCCAGGCGCGGATCGCCAACTCAATCCGGGCGGCCCTGCGGGCGCTGCGGCCGCGCTGCGGCAGGCTCAGCACTTCGCGGATCAGCACTTCGGGCGGGTCGCTGCGGTTGCCGAAGCGCGCCACCAGCCTTGGGGTCGAGGCGCGATGCCACGTATCGAGGATGCGGCACAGCAGATCGTCGCGATCGCGAAAGTGCCAGTAGAAGCTGCCGCGCGTCACGCCGAGCTGCCGCGCCAGGGCATCGACCTTGACCGCATCGACGCTCTTGTCCGCCAGCAGTTCGGTAGCGGCTTCGATCCAGTCCTCGGGGCTGAGCGAGAGGCGGCTGGCGGGGGGCGGGGCGCTGTTCAGGTCCGACATAGAGAAAACCCCCATTGGAGGTGTGCATCAAAGTGCATACGATGAGCTATCCATACAGAACTGTATGGTACTCCCGAACGACTACTTTTCGCGATCGGCCATGAACGCATTGAGCAACTTCGAAGACCCCAGCCAGCTGGCCCCGCCGCGCACGGCGCTGATCCGCTTCGACGACGACACCTTTGTGCTGCGTTCGCCCGAGCCGCTCAAGCCCTACGCCCGCTGCATTGGCGATTGGCTGGAACGCTGGTCGCGCGAGACCCCCGATGCGGTGGCCTTTGCCCAGCGCGGCGCCGACGGCGCGGTGGTGCAGGTGACGTGGCGTCAGACCCGCGAGAAGGTCGGACGCATCGCCCAAAGCCTGCTGGGCCTGAAGCTGATGCCGCAGGCTCCGGTGGTGGTGCTGTCGGACAACTCGCTCGACCACCTGATGCTGATCCTGGCCTCGATGCACATCGGCCGGCCGGTCTGCACGGTCTCCAGCGCCTACTGCCGGCTGACCCGCGACTACACCAAGATTCACAGCATCCTCAACACCCTGGGCCCGGCGCTGATCTATGCCTCCGACGCCGCGGTCTATGGGCCGGCGCTGGCCGACAGCGGTCAGCAGGCGGTGGTGGTCTTCACCGACGGCGCCGAGACTTATCCGGGCGCACTGAGCTTCGACAACCTGTGCCGCACCGCCGAAGGTCCGGCGGTGATGGCGGCCTTTGAGCGCATCACTCCGGATACCCACGCCAAGTACCTGCTGACTTCGGGCTCCACCGGTCACCCCAAGGTGGTGATCAACACCCACCGCATGCTCTGCGCCAATCAGCAGATGGTGGCGCAGGTCTGGCGCTTTCTCGATCAGGAAAAGCCGGTGATCTGCGACTGGCTGCCCTGGAGCCACACCTTCGGCGGCAATCACAACCTGCATCTGGTGATGCGCAACGGCGGCACGCTGTTCATCGACGAAGGTCGGCCGATGCCGGGGCTGGTCGAGAAGTCGCTGCGCAATCTCTGCGAAGTGCGTCCGACCATTCACTTCAACGTGCCGCGCGGACTGGACATGCTGCTGCCGCTGCTCGAAGCCGACGACGCGCTGGCGCAGGCCTTTTTCGAGCGGCTGCGCGTGGTGTTCTACGCCGGTGCAGCCCTGCCGCAAGCCACCTGGGACCGCCTGCAGGCGCTGGCCCGGCGTATCCGCGGCGAGGAGATCTGGCTGACCACCTCGTGGGGCTCGACCGAGACCTCGCCGGCGATCACCAGCGCGCACTGGAAGCTGGAGCGGGCCGGCGTGATCGGCCTGCCGCTGCCAGGCATGGAGCTGAAGTTCGTGCCCAACGGCGACAAGCTGGAGATGCGGGTGCGCGGGGTCAGCGTCTTTCCCGGCTATCGCGACGCACCGCACCTGACCGCGCAGGCCTTCGATGCCGAGGGCTACTACTGCATCGGCGATGCCGGTCTGCTGGCCGACCCGGCTGCGCCTGAGCGCGGCGTGGTCTTCAACGGCCGGGTGGCCGAGGACTTCAAGCTGACCACCGGCACCTGGGTGTCGGTGGGCACGCTGCGGGTGCGCATCGTCTCGGCGCTGGCGCCGCTGGCGCAGGACGTGGTGATCACCGGCCATGACCGCGATGAGGTCGGCGTGCTGATCTTCCCGACCGCCGCGGCGCAGCAGCTCTCGGCTGCAGAGCTGTCCGAACGGGTCGGCGCCGCACTGCTGGCGCTGCGTCAGGAAGGCGGCGGCTCCTCGCAGATTCCCCGCCGCGCCCTGGTGCTGGCCACACCGCCCAGCGTCGATGCCGGCGAAATCACCGACAAGGGCTACATCAATCAGTCCGCCGTGCTGCGCTGCCGGGCCGATCAGGTCAGGGCGCTCTATGCGGCCGATGGCACAACGATCCCCGGCGTGATCCGGGTCTGAACGCTTTGTTCGCTTCTGCGCTCGCTTCTTCCTCGTTTTACCGGAGTCGCTGACCATGTCCCTGCGGGATTCCTTTGAACCGGCCCAAGGCCTGCTGGCCGAACTGTCGATGCTGTCGATCCGGGTGGCCGGGCCGGTGGTGCATCTGCAACTCAACCGCCCCGACAAGCGCAACGCCATCAACGATGCGCTGATCGCCCAGATCCACACCGCCTTTGTCAACCTGCCGGCGCAGGCCCGCGTGGCGGTGATCAGCGGCCTCGGCGATCACTTCTGCGCCGGGCTCGACCTGTCCGATCTGAGCGAGCGCAGCGTGGCCGAAGGCATCCTGCACTCGCGCAGCTGGCACGCCGCCTTTGACCAGATTCAGTTCGGCCGGGTGCCGGTGATCTCGGTGCTGCACGGCGCGGTGGTTGGCGGCGGACTGGAGCTAGCCAGCTCGACCCATCTGCGCGTCGCCGAGGCCAGCGCCTTCTACGGCCTGCCGGAAGGGCAGCGCGGCATCTTCGTCGGCGGCAGTGGCTCGGCCCGCATCCCCCGGCTGATCGGGGTGGCGCGCATGACCGACATGATGCTGACCGGCCGCGTGCTCGACGCCGCCGAAGCGCAGGCAGCCGGGCTGACGAACTATCTGGTGGCCGATGGCGCCGGGCTGGACAAGGCCTTCGAGCTGGCGGTCAAGGTGGCGGGCAATGCACCGCTGTCGAACTTCGCGGTGATGCAGGCGCTGCCGCGCATCGCCGATCTGTCGCAGTCGGACGGGCTGTTTGTCGAATCGCTGATGTCCTCGATCGCCCAGGGCGACGAGGCGGCCAAGGAGCGGGTGCGCGCCTTCCTGGAAAAGCGCGCCGGCAAGGTGAGCAAGAGCGTATGAAGTCCACACAGCCAACCCCTCGCGGCCTGTTCCAGTCCTTCAGCGGCGTCTGGATGCTCGACGGCGTGCGCACGCCGATGGTCGATTACTGCGGTGCGCTGGCCGACGCCAACCCGATCGATCTGGGCATCTACGCCGCCCGCGCAGCACTCGAGCGTTGCCAGGCCGACCCGGCGTTGATCGACTCGGTGCTGGCCGGCAATATGGCGCCCGGCGGTTTCGATCAGTTCTACGTGCCGCGCCACATCGGCCTGTACGCCGGGGTGCCGCTGAGCACGCCGGCGCTGATGGTGCAGCGCATCTGCGGCACTGGTTTCGAACTGTTCCGTCAGGCGGCCGAGCAGATCGTCACCGGCGGCGCCTCGCAGGTGCTGCTGGTCGGCACCGAGTCGATGAGCCGCAACCCGATCGCCGCCTTCGAGCATCGGCAGGGCTTCAGGCTCGGCACCCAGCCGGGCTTCCGCGACTACATGTGGGAGGCGCTGACCGACCCGGCCGTTGGCATTTCGATGATCCAGACCGCCGAGAACCTGGCGCGCCGCTATGGCATTTCGCGCGCTGACGTCGATGCCTTTGCCGCTGAGTCCTTCGAGCGTGCCGTGTTGGCTCAGGAGGCCGGCTGGTTCGACGGCGAAATCGTGCCGGTGCGCTCTGCGGTGTTCGATGCGCCGGCGGAACTGGCCGGTGGCAAGCCGCGTCGATTGAAGCTTCAGGGCCGCATCGAGCAGGTGGAGCGCGACAGCCACCCGCGCCGCTCGCCCGCCGAGGTGCTGGCCAAGCTGCGCGCGGTCTACCCCGACGGGGTGCAGACCGGCGGCAACAGCTCGGCGCTGACCGATGCCGCCGCCGCCGCGGTGGTGGTCGATGAGGCCACGCAGCAGGCCTGGCGTGCGCGCACGGGTCGGGCCCCGCTCGGCCGGGTGGCCGCGGCGGCTGTGGTCGGGGTGCAGCCCGAGGTGATGGGCATCGGTCCGGCCGATGCGATTCGCCTGCTGCTGGACCGCAGCGGTCTGGCGCTGTCGGAGATCGCCCGCTTCGAGATCAACGAAGCGCAGGGCGCGCAGACCCTGGCGGTGCAGCGCGAACTCGGGCTTGATCCGAGCCGGCTCAACGTCAAGGGCGGCGCCATCGCGCTGGGCCATCCGCTGGCCGCCACCGGGGTGCGGCTGACGATCACGGTGGCGCGGCAGCTGCGCGAGATCGGTGCGCGCTGGGGCATCGCCTCGGCCTGCATCGGCGGCGGTCAGGGCATCGCCCTGCTGATCGAAAACCCCGATGCGACGGTTTGACCCGCTGCGGATGCCATGACACCGATCGACGCCGATTTCACACTGCCGGCCATCGGGCCGGTCTCGACCTGGTCGGTCGAAGTCTGCTTCGGCGACTGCGACCCGGCCGGCATCGTCTTCTTCCCGAACTACCTGCGCTGGATGGACAGCGCCTCGCTGCACTGGTTCCGGTGCTGCGGCCTGCCGCCCTGGCGCGAGCTGGAGCGCAGCCACGGCCTGATCGGCACGCCGCTGCTGGAGATCCGCACCCGCTTCAGGCGCTCGGCCAGCTACGGCCAGACCCTGAGCGTTCAGTCGCAGGTGGTGGCCTGGCAGCGCCGTACCGTCACGCAGCATCACCGCGTGTTCGACGAGCACGGCGAGCTGCTCTGCGAGGGCCTGGAGCTGCGTGCCTTTTGCCAGCGTGGCGCCGACGGCCGCATCAGCGCCATGGCTTTCCCCGATGACCTGCGACAGCGCTGCGGCGCACCATCCTTGACCGCTTCCTGAGGAGACCTGCAATGACCAAGACCCTGTTCAAGCTGACCCTGATCGCTGGCTGCGCCCTGGCCGCCACCGTCGCCCGCGCCGATCTGACCATCGGTGTCAGCCTGCCGCTGACCGGCCCGGCCTCGGGCCTGGGCATTCCGATGCAGAACGGCTTCAAGCTCTGGCCGCAGACCATCGCCGGTGAGAAGGTCAAGCTCGTCATCCTCGACGACGCCACCGACCCGTCCAAGGGGGTGCAGAACGCCCGCCGTCTGACCGGCGAAGACAAGGTCGATGTGCTGATGGGCTCGGGTGCCACGCCGGTGGCGATCCCGATGGCCGAGGTCGCCGCCGAATCGCATACCCCGCATCTGGCGCTGGCGCCGATTCCGCTGCCCGCCGGCAAGGACGCCTGGACCTTCCGCATGCCCGAATCCAACGGCGTGATGGCCAACGCCGTGGTCGGTCATATGAAGAAGACCGGCATCCACACCGTCGGCTTCATCGGCTACTCGGACGCCTACGGCGAGTCGTGGCTGCAGGAGCTGACCCCGCGTCTGGAGAAGGCTGGCATCAAGCTGGTGGTGACCGAGCGCTTCGCCCGCGCCGATACCAGCGTGACGGCGCAGGCGATCAAGATCGCCGCCGCCAACCCGGATGCCGTGCTGGTGGTCGCTTCGGGCAGCGGTGCGGTGATGCCGCAGTTCGCGCTGCAGGAGCGCGGCTTCAAGGGCAAGGTCTACCAGACCCACGCCGCCGCCACCCGCGACCTGATCCGCGTCGGCGGCAAGGCGGTGGAAGGCACTTTCGTCTCCTCCGGCCCGGTGCTGGTGGCCGAGCAGCTGCCGGCAACTCACCCGAGCAAGGCTCTGGGCACCCAGTTCGTGCAGGCCTACGAGAAGGCCAATGGCGCCGGCTCGCGCAGCGCGCTGGCCGCTCACGCGGTCGATGCTGCCACCCTGCTGGAGCAGGCCGTGCCGACCGCGATCAAGAAAGCCGGCAAGCCGGGCACCCCGGCTTTCCGCGCTGCGCTCAAGGATGCGCTGGAGTCGACCCCGGGCATGGCCATCTCCCACGGCGTGCTTGACTACACCCCGGCCGACCACTGGGGTTATCGCCCCGACAGCGCGGTGATCGTC
>DALYHR010000114.1:0-6997 GCA_031970775.1 Burkholderiaceae bacterium
GCGCGGATTATCGAGGCTGGGGACGGGATGTTCCCCAACTTCACTCCGCTACCGGACGGTCTACGGCACAATCCCGGCCACCATGAGTCTGGTCTTTCCCCATACCTTCGTTCCCTGGTTTCGCGCGGTCGCGCCGTATATCCACGCCTACCACGGCAAGACCTTTGTCATCGCCATGACCGGCGAACTGGTTCAGGCCGGAAAACTCAATGCCTTTGTGCAGGATCTCTCCATCCTCCACGCCATGGGTATCAAGTTGGTGTTGGTCCACGGTTTTCGCCCCCAGGTCAATGAGCAGTTGCGCACCAAGGGCCATACCTCGCGCTTTTTTCAGGGCATTCGCATCACCGATGCAGTCGCTCTGGATTGCGCGCAGGAAGCGGCCGGACAGTTGCGTTTTGAGATCGAGGCGGCCTTCTCGCAAGGGCTTCCCAACACGCCGATGGCTAATGCCACGGTGCGGGTGGTTTCCGGCAATTTCCTGACTGCCCGGCCGGTCGGAATCGTCGAAGGCGTGGATTTCATGCACAGCGGTGTGGTACGAAAAGTCGATGGCGCCGCGATTCGTCGTGCCCTGGATACCGAGGCCGTCGTGCTGCTGTCGCCCTTCGGGTTTTCACCCACCGGCGAGGCCTTCAACCTCACGATGGAGAACGTTGCGACCTCGGCAGCCATTGCTTTGCAGGCCGACAAACTGATCTTCCTCACCGAGATACCCGGCCTGCACGAGAACCTCGATGATCCGGAAAGTCCGATCGATACCGAGATGGCCCTGGCAGACGCCCGCCGCCTGCTTTCTCGCCTTCCGGCCCCGACTCAACCGACCGATACCGCCTTCTATTTGCAGCACTGCGTCAAGGCCTGCGAAGGTGGGGTCGAGCGCTCGCATATCCTGCCTTTTGCCGTCGATGGCGCCGTCCTTCAGGAAGTATTTACTCACGACGGTATTGGCACGATGGTGGTCGACGAGAAACTCGAAAGCCTGCGGGAGGCCACAGCCGATGACGTGGGCGGCATCCTCGCCCTGATCGAGCCCTTCGAGCGCGACGGCACGCTGGTCAAGCGGGATCGCAATGAAATCGAGCGCGACATCGCCAGCTACACCGTCATCGAGCACGACGGTGTGATCTTTGGCTGCGCGGCTCTGCACCTGTATGCCGAGGCACGAACAGCAGAAATGGCCGCGCTGACCATTTCTCCGGCCGTTCAGGGTCAGGGCGATGGCGAGCGAATCGTCAAACGCATTGAACAAAGAGCCCGTGCCCTGGGGCTCGATAGTCTTTTTGTGCTGACCACCCGCACGATGCACTGGTTCATCAAACGGGGCTTCCATCCGGTCGATCCGGACTGGCTGCCCGAAGCCCGAAAACGCAAATACAACTGGGACAGACGCTCCCAGATACTGGTCAAGAAACTCTGAAAAGGACCCCACACCATGGCACGTACCGTTCAATGCATCCTGCTCAAGAAGGATGCCGAAGGGCTGGACTTCGCACCCTATCCCGGCGAGCTGGGCCAGCGCATTTTCAGCAATGTCAGCAAGGAAGCCTGGCAGCAGTGGTTGCGTCATCAGACCATGCTGGTCAATGAAAACCGACTCAATCTGGCCGATGCCCGCGCCCGTCAATACTTGGCCCGTCAGATGGAGCGTTATTTCTTCGGCGAAGGGGCAGATCAACCCACGGGTTACGTGCCGCCTTCGGCCTGACAGGTAACTGGCAAGTAAACCTTAATCGATAATGCTTGAGAGTTTTGGCTGATCTGATATATCATCGCGCCAGCCTTAACCTCACTGGATTTCATCATGGCCACCTACCACGAACTTCTCGCTCAAAAAGCCGACCTCGAAAAGATGACCGCTGATCTGGAAAAGCAGATCAGCGATGCTCGCCGTGCTGAGCGCACCGGCGTGATTAATCAAATCAAGTCGCTGATGGCTGAGCATGGCATTACCGTCGAGGATCTGTCGGCTGCCAAGACTGCTCGGGCGAGCACCAAGGCGGCGGGTTCTGCCGAAGGCGTTCGCAAGGTGGCCCCGAAATATCGTGACCCGGTGACCAACGAAACCTGGTCGGGCCGTGGCCTGCAACCGAAGTGGCTGCGCGCCGCTCTGGAAGCCGGTCGCAAGATCGAAGAATTCGCACTCTGAACCCTAAAGAGTGACGACGCACTGGAATTCCCGCGCATCGTGAACTGAACAGTTGTCACGACCGGTCAAACCGGGAATTCATGAACGCCACCTGAAGGTGGCGTTTTTTGTTTGCAGGTACTTGCAAACCGTGCCGAGGCGTATCGGGCGGGTTTCAGAGTGAAAACCCTGAAAGGTGATGGCAGCTGGGTGAATTCGTGATTGACATCACGGAGCAGCCCACCTATCCTCGCGCGAACTTTTTCAGCCCGAATAACCGCCTCATGACCCTCAAGCAGTTGCTCTTGTCGTGCTGTGCCGCGTTGGCGCTGATCAGCCATGGTGCCCTTGCAGCGCCCGATGCCGCGTCGTCGAGCGCTCAGCACAGCTTTCTGCAGGACGACAGCCTGCTCAAGGCCGCCCTGCCCGATGGGGCCGTCGAACTGATCGATCAGGTTCGCGACAAGGCATCGGAACTGGTGCTGGACTCGATGAACTTCCTCGGCGTGCCCTATCGCCGCGGCGGCAATTCCGAGCAGGTCGGTCTCGACTGCAGCGGCTTTACCCGGCTGGTCTTTGAACAGAGTCTGGGCCGGCTGCTGCCGCGCCGCGCCGCCGAGCAGGCCAATGACCCCTCGCTGATCCGCATCCTGCCCGAGGACCTCAAGCCCGGCGATCTGGTGTTCTTCAACACGATGAAGCGCGCCTTCTCTCATGTCGGCATCTATGTTGGTGACGGCAAGTTCATCCACGCTCCTCGCACTGGCAAGGCCGTACAGGTGGAGGACATGCGTCAGAGCTACTGGACCAAACGCTTTGACGGCGCCCGCCGTGTGCCGAATCTGACCGTCGCCCTGCCGCCGGAGGCTTCAGCCTCGGCGTCGGTCGACTTCTTCAGTCAGCTCGTGCAGCAGGCAGCGGCCATGCCGGCTGCCGCCAAGGCCGCAGTGATGCCCTGAGATTGAGGATTGGGCAGAATCAGGGCCCATGTCCGAAACCCCACCCCGTATCATTCCGATCCGCCACGACGATCGCACCCAGGCTCTGCCGGTGTCGTCGTCGTTGCCGCCCTCGGGGGCTGGCGGAAGGATCCTTGACCGGCTCGGCCGGCCCTTGCAGGATCTGCGCATCTCGGTCACCGACCGATGCAACTTCCGCTGCAGCTATTGCATGCCGCGCGAGGTTTTCGACAAGCATCGCTTCCTGCCGCATAGCGCCTTGCTGCACTTCGAGGAAATCACCCGAGCTGCCCGGGCGATGGCCGGACTGGGCGTGCGAAAGCTGCGCCTGACTGGCGGAGAGCCGCTGCTGCGGCGGGATCTCGATCAGCTCATCGCGCAGTTGGCGGCTCTGACCACGCCGGAGGGCGGACGGCTCGATCTGACCCTGACCACCAACGGTTCGCTGCTGACCCGCCACGCGCAGCGGCTGCGCAATGCCGGACTGAATCGCATCACCGTCAGTCTCGATGCCATCGACGACGCCGTCTTCCGGCGCATGAACGACGTCGATTTCCCGGTGGCGGATGTGCTGGCTGGCATCGATGCCGCCATCGCCGCCGGTCTGGCCCCGATCAAGATCAATATGGTGGTCAAGCGTGGCACCAACGATCAGGACATCGTGCCGATGGTGCGCGCCTTGCGCGACCGCTATGGCGCGGCAGTGCGGCTGCGCTTCATCGAGTACATGGACGTCGGCCACAGCAATGGTTGGCGCATGGACGAAGTGCTGCCCTCCGCCGAGGTGCTACGCCGTATCGGCGAGCACTTTCCGCTGGTCGCGCTGCCCGCCGATACAGCCGGTGAAACCGCCTCGCGCTGGGCCTTTGCCGACGGACGCGGCGAGATCGGCCTGATCAGCAGCGTCAGCGAACCCTTCTGCCACGATTGCAACCGCCTGCGCCTGTCGACCGACGGCCGGCTCTACACCTGCCTGTTCGCCACGCAGGGCTGGGATCTGCGCGCCCTGCTGCGCGATGCGGCGCTGGACGACGAGGCCCTGCGCGAACGCATCTCGGCTCTCTGGCAACAGCGCAGCGACCGCTACTCCGAACTGCGCAGCGCCGGGCAACCGACGGGCCAGGGCGAGGCCGAGCGACGCATCGAGATGAGTTTCATCGGCGGATGACAGCGGTCATCACAGGCCTGATCCTGGCGGGCGGGGCTGGGCGGCGCATGGGCGGGATCGACAAGGGCTGGGTGCACTGGCAGGGCCGGCCGCTGATCGAACAGGTACTGGAGCGTCTGCGCCCACAGGTCGGGTCGGTGCTGATCAGCGCCAACCGCAGCGCCGACGACTACGCCCGACTCGCGCCTGTGGTTAGCGATGACTCAGCCATCCGCGCTACCGACCCGGAGGGCTTCGCCGGCCCGTTGGCCGGCATCCTGGCCGGCCTCGAGGGCTGCAACTGTGACTGGCTGCTGGTGGTGCCCTGCGATCTGCCGCAACTGCCGGCCGATCTGGCTCAGCGACTGCTTGAAGCGGCCGTGCCTAGCGGCCTGCCGGCCTATGCCGTCAGTGGCGATCGCGCCCACCCGAGCTGCTGCCTGCTGCCGGTCTCAACAGCCTTGAGCACCCAGTTGCGCAGCACCTTGCTATCGGGCGAGCGCCGGCTGCTGGGCTGGCTGAAGTCGCACCAGGCACTGCCTGTCAACTTCCCCGACCCGCAGGCCTTTCTCAATATCAATGACCCGACGGCTTCTTGCCCTTGATCGGGGTCTTTTCGGTGCGGCCGTGGCGATGGTGCACGACCTGCGGTTCAGCCGGCTCATCACCGGAAGCAGCTGCCACAGCGCCAGGCTTGGCCTTCTGGCCGATCTTGCCTTCGGTGCCGCGAATCAGCTTGTTGATGTTGGAGCTGTGGCGCCAGATCAGCACCACACTCATCAGCACCACCGGCACGGTCATGTCCGAGCTGCCCCAGATCATCACTTGCAGCAGCGGAGCCGCCAGGGCGGCCAGGATCGCCGCCAGTGAGGAATAACGGGTGGTGAAGGCCACCGCCAGCCACACGCCCAGCACGCACAGGCCCATCAGCGGGTTGACCGCCAGCAGCACACCAGCCGCCGTGGCCACGCCCTTGCCGCCTTCGAAGCGGAAGAACACCGGCCAGACATGACCGACAAAGGCGGCCAGACCGACCCAGGCCAGCGTGCCATCGCCCAGGCCCAGGCTCGGCGCCAGAGCGCGGGCGATCAGCACCGCAATGGTTCCCTTGAGCGCATCCAGAATCAGCGTAGCCAGCGCGGCCTTGCGGTTGCCGCTGCGCAGCACATTGGTCGCCCCCGGGTTGCCGGAGCCGTAGGAGCGCGGATCGGCCAGCCCCATCGTGCGACTGACGATGACGGCGAAGGACAACGATCCGAGCAGATAAGCCAGGATCACCAGGACGATCGGCCAGACGGAA
The DNA here is from genome assembly GCA_031970775.1 of Burkholderiaceae bacterium. Lineage (GTDB taxonomy): Bacteria > Pseudomonadota > Gammaproteobacteria > Burkholderiales > Burkholderiaceae_C > Sphaerotilus. The sequence goes on from DALYHR010000114.1 coordinate 5,535, forward strand.
GCAAGGGCGGAAGAGGACATCGGCGCGCTCAGGACACAGACAACACAAGAAGCCGCGCAGTGTAAAGCGCGATGTTAGAAACGCCGACAATGTTTCCCCCATGTCGACCGCCGAAACCCAGACCTCGCTGTGGGCGCTGCCCGATGCCGTGCAGGCCGCGTCCCCAGAGGCCGAACTCATTGAACTGGCGCAGCGGGTCGCCCCGCTGAACCCGGCTCTGCGCCTGGGCACCTCGTCGTGGTCATTCCCCGGCTGGCGCGGTCTGGTCTGGAAGGGCGAACATCGCGAGGCCGAGCTGGCCCGTGAGGGCCTGCGCGCCTACGCCCGCCACCCGCTGCTGCGCACCGTGAGTCTCGATCGCTCGTTCTACCGACCGATGCGGGCCGAGGAGTACGCCGTCCTGGCCGCCCAGGTGCCGGCCGAGTTCCGCTTCATGGTCAAGGCGCCGGCGCAGGTCACCGACGCTGTGCTGCGAGGCCCGGGCGGCAGCGCCAGCGAGGCCAATCCGCATTTCCTCGACGCGCTGATAACCCGGCAGCTCTGCATCGAGCCGGCGCTGGCCGGTCTGGGGCCAACGCTTGGCACGATCGTCTTCGAAATCAGCCCGCTGCCGCAGCACTGGAAGCGCCAGCCCGAAACCCTGCTGGCGCGACTGAGTGACTGGCTGGATCAATTGCCCACGCTGGCCGAGTTGCGCGCCCGGGCCCCCGAGGCGGTGCTGTCGCTGGAACTACGCGACCCGGAGCTGCTTACCCCGGACTGGCGACAGCCGCTGGCCGAGTTGCTGAGGCAGCACGGCATGCGCTACTGCCTGGGGCTGCATCCGCGCCTGCCGCCGATCGAGCAGCAACTGCCGCTGCTGCGTGCCCTATGGCCGGGGCCTTTCGTCGGCCGCTGGAGCCTGAACCGCCGCCACGGTGCAAGCGGCTACGAAACGGCCAAGGATCTCTACGCCCCTTTCGACCGCCTCGTCGACCCCGACCCGACCACCCGCGCCGAACTGGCCCGCGTGATGCGCGCCACCGCAGCAGCCGGTCAGCCGGTGCTGCTGTCGATCAACAACAAGGCCGAAGGCTCAGCGCCGTTGTCGGTGATCGAGCTGGCGCGGGAGATTGCGGGGTTGGGTTAGCACCTGGTGGCTCCCCTCGCCCACGGCTGTGGAAGAGGGGGCGGGGGTGAGGGAAACACCCCAAGCCCTACCGCACCAGACGGACCACACCGCCGGAGAGGCGAGGGAGGTGGTAGACGAAGGCGGTGCTGAAATTGACATTCCATGCGTCAGACGGATAGCCCGCCACCGGTGACGAGGTCCAGGTCACGATGGCCGGTGTGTTCGGAAAAGCCACCGCATCGATAGTGGCCACTACAGTGGTGAAATCCGGAGGGATCTTCACTAGGCTGCGGTCCATCAGGCTGGACAGTTCCTTGACATTGGGAAGCCGCCAGCCGGCCCCCGCCTGCGT
>DALYHR010000115.1:0-6883 GCA_031970775.1 Burkholderiaceae bacterium
CCTTCGAGCTTGACCATCTGCGCTCCGGCCTGCATCAGCGCGGCCGAGGCGCGCATCGCCTGCTCGGGGCTTTCCTGATAGCTGCCGAAAGGCAGGTCGCTGATCAGCCAGCTGGTGCCGGCGCCGGCCAACAGGCCGCGGGCCACACAGCGGGTGTGATAGGCCATTTCGTCCAGCGTCACCGGCAGCGTGCTGCCGTGGCCCTGGACCAGCATGCCCAGCGAATCGCCGACCAGGATCGTGTCGCAGCCGGCCTCGTCGGCCAGCCGGGCAGCGGTGGCGTCATAGGCGGTGACCATGACGATCTTCTCGCCCTGATCGTGCATCTCGCGCAGGCGGTGCAGGGTCAGGGGACGGCGGGTGCCTTGAAGGCGGTCGGGTTGGGCGTGGCTGCTCATGCGCGCGGTGGACTCCGTTGCCACCCCGGGTGGCGGGGTGTCGCGCGATTCTAGTCAGCCCTTACGCCGCTTGAGTGCGTCGCCCAGCTGAAAAGCAGCGTGTTTCAGATCGAGGCCGCCTCGATCAGCCCGGCCAGATGGCGAACGCTGTCCAGATCGGTGGGTTCGAAGGCGGCGAAGCGCAGGTCTTCGAGGATGCGCTTGCCGGCTGGGTCGTCCTTCATGCCGCACAGGATCTGGCGCACCTCGTCGGCCCGGTCGGCCAGTTCCGGGCCGACGCAGAAGCAGTGGAAGGCCTGCTCGCTGCGGGTCTGCTCCAGCACTTGCAGATTGGCGCGCGTGCTGGCCGACAGGCCCTGCCAGGTTTCGTTGAACAAGAAGCCCAGCTCACAGCTGCCGTTGACCACCGACTGCACCACCTTGAGGTTGTTGCCGACGAACTGCGACTGGCAGTCGGCCACGCTCAGGCCCACCTTGTCGAGCAGCGTCAGGCCGAGGAAGTGCACCATCAGCCGGTCGGAGGCCGAGGCGATCTTCAGCGGGCGCTGGGCCGGCAGGGTTTGACCGGCGCGGGCGATCAGCAGGGTCTCGTCGAAGATGCCTGCCGGCCGGGCCACCGGAATGAACTGGCGCTGCTCGCAGTAGCGCAGGGCCGAGTAGGGGTTGGCGTAGACGATTCCGTAGCCGCCGGCCAGCACCCGCTCGCGTTCCTCATTGAAGTTCTCGCAGGGCTCGAAGTGAATCGCCCGCTCCAGCCGGCGCTGCAGGTAGGTGTTGATCAGAAACCAGCCCGCCACATTCTTGGCGGTGTCGTGCGGGCAGACGGAGAAATTCAGACGATCGTGAGACATCGGGCGGCATCCCTGAGGTGATCGCTGCGTGAACGCTCAGTCACCGCGATCGGGGTTTAAATCAGCGCCCGTGAATATAAGTATTCCGCGATGTTTTGGGGTCTCACGCTCTCGACAGAGCTCGGGTTCCCGTGAGGTTGTCCGCGCCTTCGACGATGTCGTCGATGCGGGCCGGCCGGAAGCTCAGCCGCACATAAATCGGCGCGAAGGCTTCGGCCTGCGTCAGCTCGATCAGCTGTTCGCGGGCCAATTCCAGCAGGGCGATGAAGGTCACGACCAGCACCGGCACGCCGCGGCCGAGCTCGAAGAGCTCTGAGAACTCGGCGATGCGGCAGCTCTGCAGCCGCCGCAGCACCAGCCCCATGTGCTCGCGCACCGAGAGCGTTTCGGCTTCGATGTGGTGATGTTTGACCAGCCGGGCCCGGGCCAGCACGCCGGCCCAGGCGGTGCGCAACTCCTCGGCGCTGACCTGCGGCAGGCGCGGCTCACGGGCCAGCAGTTCGTGGGTGCGTGGGGTCAGGAACTCGCGGCCGTGTTGCGGCAGCGCGTCCAGATCGGCGGCGGCCTGCTTCATCTGCTCGTACTCGATCAGCCGGCGCACCAGCTCGGCGCGAGGGTCTTCCGGCTCCTCGTCACCTTGGCGGGGACGGGCGGGGAGCAGCATGCGCGACTTGATCTCGATCAGCGTGGCGGCCATCACCAGATAGTCAGCCACCAGTTCCAGCCGGGAGGTCCCGCCCTGGCGGATCTGATCGATATAGGCCAGGTACTGCCGGGTGACCTGGGCCATCGGGATGTCGAGGATGTCGAGGTTCTGTCGCCGGATCAGGTACAGCAGCAGATCCAGCGGCCCTTCGAAGCTGTCGAGAATGACTTCGAGCGCTTCGGGCGGGATGTAGAGGTCCGCCGGCAGGCTCAGCAGCGGCTCGCCGTAAATCCGGGCCGAGCGCATCGGCGGCGCCGACGCCTCGGGGGCCGGCGCTTCAACAAGAACGGCGTGGGTCAACGCGTTTGAGCCAAGGCCTTAGCCGCGGGTCTGGTAGACGTAGGGCTGCTGAGCGACGCGGGCAGCGCCCGATTCACGTTGCACATTGCGGTCGATGGCCGGTTCCCACAGGAGGGCGCGGCCCTGGCGCTGACGCTGCTCCAGCTGCGGATCCTTCTGCTTGAGCGAATCAAGGAACTGGGTGGCTTCGGAACGGTAGGGCTTCCAGAACAGCGGCATGACGGCGACTCCAGGGTCAACGTGAGAAAGGCCGCGATTTTAGGGGCTGAACGGTCGCGCGCGGGCTTCATCCGACAATGCGGGCCATGAGTACCGAGATCGAACTGAAGTTCCAGATTCCCGCTGGCGCCCTGCCGGCTGTCGAAGCGCGACTGGCGTCCCTGGGCGCCGTGATTGTGCTGCCGCTGCAGGCGCGCTATGTCGATACGTCCGAGCGCCATCTGGCCCGCGCCGGTCTGGCGCTGCGCCTGCGCCGCGAGGGCGGGCCCTGGGTGCAGACCTTGAAGGGGCGCGGCGATGATCTGATGACCCGGCTGGAGCACAACGCCGACGCGGGCGAGGTGGCCGAGCCGGTGCTCGATCTGTCGCGCCACGACGGCACCCCGGCCGGAGCGGCGTTGCAGCGGGCGCTGGGCACGGCTGCTGGTGCGGCGCTGAACGTGCGCTTTGCCACCGACATCCTGCGCCGCTGGGTGCGCATCCGCCACGGTGCGGCGCAGATCGAGCTGGCGCTGGACGTCGGCCGCATCGAAGGCGGCAGCCACAGTCTGCCGGTCTGCGAGCTGGAGTTCGAGCTGATTGGCGGCGAAGGCCCAGGGGCCGTGGCCGATCTGCTCGATGCCGTGTCGCCGTGGGTGGCCGACCTCGGGCTGTGGCTCGACCCGCGCAGCAAGGCCGAGCGCGGTGACCGCCTGGCCACCGCCCGGCTCGGCCGGGCCGCTGCGGTGCCCGAAGAAGGCCCCGACGCCCGCACCGTGCTGACCGCGCTGATCCGCAATACTGCCGAAGCGGCCGAGTTCGGCGCCCCCGACGAAGCCGCCCGGGCCCGTTCGGCCGAGGTCCAGGAGGCGTTGCTGGCGGGGCTGAGAGCGGGGTTGGGGTGAGCGGATCCTCATAACTCAACAAGGTTCCGAACTAGAAATCCTGAGGGGGAAGAGATGACAACCGGCAACGGAAAGATTGTCTGCTCGGAGTGGCGCTACTGGATGCTGCTGGGGGTGGCGGCCCTCGGCGGCTCAGGGATGGTGGCCTGCGGCGGGAGCAACTCGCCCAGCGAGCCCACACCGACTAATCCTGGAAGCGGCGCATTGCCGGCGGTGGTGTCGCTGCTGACCGACACCGGGGTGGATAGCTCGATGTGCTTTGCGACCGGCAACACCACCAGTTGGGTGTCGTGTAGCAGTGCCGAGGCCCGGGCGCTCAACGCCCAGCAAGATGGCATGGTCGGGCGCGATGCGGCGTACCCCGACGCCAGTGACGGCAAGCTGGGTTTCAGCTACACAAAGCTCGATGCCAGCGGGGCTGCCTTGCCGGCTTCTGCCGCCGCTTGGTCGTGCGTCAAGGACAACACCACCGGCCTGACCTGGGAGATCAAGACCGCCGATGGGGGGCTGCGCGATATGAGCATGCTCTACACCAATTACGGCGATAACCGCGCAGGCGACGCCAGCAGCTTTGTCACAGCGGTCAATGCTGTCGGGCTGTGCGGATACCGAGATTGGCGGCTGCCAACCTTGGACGAACTGCATTCGATCGTTGATTACGGCAGAGTCAATCCAGCTATCGACACGGCATTCTTTATCAACACACCACCAGCAAAATGGGGGGGTGTTTATTGGGATAGCGCTGCGACGTACTGCTCCTCGTCGCCGGTGGCAGGCGATCCTGCCAGCGCATGGTGCGTCGATTTCTTCACTGGTGTCCTCGTTTTTATTGGCAGAAACTCCGTTTCCGCCGTGCGTCTGGTGCGGTAGGGGTTCACATGTACCGACAACGACACTCGGAAGGCCAGAAGCTCTGGATCATGCTCTGTGGTGTGCTGAGCGCTGTGCTAGTCATTCTGATGACTGCGGGGCCTGCACGATCCCAGAGTCGCTACACCGTCTCGACCGATGGCAGCACGGTGACAGACAGTCAAACAGGCTTGGTGTGGCAGCGTTGCACTGCAGGGCAGGTACCGCCCGACTGCGTGGGCAACTTCAAGTATTACACCCATGAACAAGCGCTTGCCTACGCTGCTACACAGGCAGGAGCCGGCTGGCGGCTGCCCAATATCAAGGAGCTATCCAGTCTGGTGGATCACAGCGTGCCGCCCAACTCCGGGGCGGCCTCCATTGATTCGGTGGCGTTTCCGCGTACACCAGCTACCACTAATTTCTGGTCCTCGACACCCGCAGCGATCAATTCTTCTGGAGCCTGGGGGGTGTATTTTGGCGGTGGCCTCGTTATCAGCAATCTCCGCTACGACACCAGCGCAGTCCGGCTGGTGCGGTAGTGGATGGGCCTCCTGCCTTCAAATCACCCAGTTCGACTGCGGAGGCACTTGAGGGATCTCGGCGCGGGCGGTGGCGTCGAGCGCTTCGGCTACGGTTGGCACGATTGATTCGGCGCCGATCAGCGTGTCAAAGCCCAGGCGGCGCATCAGCGCCAGCGGCTGTTCGTTGACATTGGCCAGCACCAGCCCGATGTCCTGACGCTGCAGCGTGCGCCAGAACTGCTGCAGGGCATCGAGCCCCGAAGAGTCCATTAGCACCAGCTTGTGCATCTCCAGCACCACCGCGCGGGAGCCCGGTGTGAGCTGCTCAGGCAGATCCTCGATCTTGCCGACCGCGCCGAAGAACAGCGAGCCGTAGAGCTCGAAGACCTGCACACCGTTTGGCAGGTCGGGGTCGCTGACCGGGCGCACGTCAAACAGCGTGCCCATGCGCCAGATGAAGAAGATGCACGACAGGATCAGGCCAATCTCGACCGCGACGGTCAGGTCGAAGATCACCGTCAGCAGGAAAGTGCCGACCAGGATGACGCGGTAGGTCAGGTTGAAGTGCTTCAACCGGGCGAACTCGCGCCATTCGCCCATGTTCCAGGAGACGAACAGCAGGATGCCGGCCAGCGCAGCCAGCGGCACATGCAGGGCCAGCGGTGCGGCGATCAGCACGATCGCCAGCAGCGTCAGCGCGTGGATCACCCCGGCGATCGGCGAAGCCGCCCCGGCCCGCACATTGGTGACGGTGCGGGCGATGGTGCCGGTGGCGGGAATGCCGCCAAAGAACGGGGTGACGAAGTTGGCCACGCCCTGCGCCATCAGTTCCTGATTGGGGTCGTGGCGGCGGAACTCGGTCATGTTGTCGGCAACGCGGGCGCACAGCAGCGACTCGATCGCACCGAGCAGCGCGATGGTCAGCGTCGGCATCAGCAGCTGCTTGGCCCCTTCCCAGTTGAAGTCGCCCATCGAAAAGCTCGGCAGACTCTGCGGGATCCCACCGAAGCGCGAGCCGATCGTCTCGACCGGCAGGTCCAGCACGAAGGTGGCGATGGTGGCCAGCCCCAGCGCGACGACAGTGCCGGGTACGTGGGCGGCGATGCGGCGCAGGTGATCGGCGCGGGTCATCGGCCCGTCAGGCATCTGGTACGACTTGGGCCAGACCACCACCAGCGCCAGACAGGCCAGCCCGATCAGCAGCGCCACCGGGTTGAAGCTGTCGATGTGATGGGCCAGCGCGCTGATCTGCAGGAAGAAATCCCCTGGCATCTTGGCGATCTGCAGGCCCAGCAGATCCTTGATCTGCGATAGCCCGATCAGCACCGCGATGCCGTTGGTAAAGCCGATCACGATCGACACCGGGATGTAGCGCACCAGCGCACCGAGCTTGAGCCAGCCCATCAGGAACAGCAGGATGCCGGCCAGCGTGGTCGAGATCAGCAGATTGGCCAGGCCGTAGCGCTCGACGATGCCGTAGACGATGACGATGAAGGCCCCGGCCGGGCCACCGATCTGCACCTGCGAGCCGCCCAGCGCCGAGATCAGAAAGCCCGCGATGATCGCTGTGAAGATGCCTTGCTCGGGCTTGACGCCCGAGGCAATGGCAAAGGCCATCGCCAGCGGCAGCGCGACGATGCCGACGGTCAGGCCGGCGCCGAGGTCACGGGTGAAGTCCTGCCGGGTGTAGCCAGCGGCCAGCGTCTCGCGCAGACGCGGGTGGAAGCGGTGCAAAAAATCGTTGATTCGAGCCATGTCTCCTCCGGAAGGGCCGGATGTTCGGGAAGTGAACCTGGGCCGGGCTGCCTTGGCAATCCGGCCGATCCAGACCCGACCCTGGAGGACCGCAGTGATGCGCGCGCACCAGAAAGCGACGCCGTCGCGTCATGGCGCCGGAGCAGGCGGTCAGACGGGTTCGGGACGCAGACATGGGGGGACTCTTGTCGGGCGTGGTCTTAGCGCACCCGCATGCCCGGTTGAGCGCCGGGGAAGGGCTCCAGCACGAAGATGCCGGGGTGGGTCTTCTCGTCGGCGTGGCTGGCAGCCAGCACCATGCCTTCGCTCACGCCGAACTTCATCTTGCGCGGTGCCAGGTTCGCCACCATCACCGTCAGCTTGCCTTCGAGATCCTCGGGCTTGTAGGCGCTCTTGA
>DALYHR010000116.1:0-6865 GCA_031970775.1 Burkholderiaceae bacterium
GGGTCTTGAGCTTGCGAAGGTCCATCTCGAAATCTCCGGAGGATATGGTTGGTGTAGAAAAGCTGGCGAAAGTCGGACTTTACGCGCTTTTTGACGCAGTTTCGAGATGTGTGCCGAGAAAAAGCATCCCGAATGACCCTGATCAGCGCCTCATCGCCACAGCGATGCACTGCGTCGGTGCAGCTCTTCGCGGGTGGTTGCCCCCGATTTGCGATCGATCACGGCGCCGTCCTGATCGAGGATGATCGTGAAGGGCAGCGAGCCGGTCGGATTGCCAAGTTTGCGCATCCAGTCGATCGCGTCGGTGCCTGCCAGCACGATCGTGGCGTGGTTCACCGGGTGGGACATCAGGAAGCGCTGGACCGAGGCCGGCTGATCGATCGCGATGCCGATGACCTGCCCGCCCCGTGCGGAGAACTCGCTGGCGAACTGATCGATTTCGGGCATCTCGCGGGCGCAGGGGCCGCACCACGAGGCCCAGAAGTTCACCACCAGGGGCCGGCCTTGAAGCGAGTTCAGGGCCAGGGTGCCCCGACCATCGGCGCGCGGCAGCGATTGTTTCCACAGTTGCGCGGCGGGGCTGTTGCTGCTGAATTCGCCCGACAGCAGCAACGCCGCCGTGGCGATCAGCACGGCGATTGCAGCGCCGAGCAGGGTCAGCGAGCGAATCAGCCGGCGGCGACTGAGTTGGGGCATCAGGAGTCTCCGGAACGAGAAATCGGGGCGGCGGGTTCGGCTAACAGGTCGAGCAGGCCGGCGTGGGGGCCGCAACGGCTGCGGCCGCGTGCATCCGGGCGCAGGGCACCGCGCAGGTCATCGCGATCGTAGAGGTGCAGATGAACCGCGACCCGGCGCGGCTGTCCCGGCTCCAGGTCCGGACAGGGGACGAGCAGGGTCAGCACGTCGATGGCGCTCGCGCCACGGCCTGACTGATTGACCTGATAGGGCACCTGCCGGTTAATCAGTTCGATCTCGGCCGACTTGGGGTCGTCGCAATACAGATCGAGGTGGATATCGGAATGCAGGGTGGCCGTGCCACGCCAGACCGCGCCGGTCAGATGAGGGCGGAATGGTTCGAGGCGTTCCATCCATTGCAGCGCCAGTTCACGCAGGCAGCGCAGTTCGGCGGGCTGGCGGTCCGCGTGAAACAGCGCCAGATGTTCGCGCAGGCTGTCTTCGACCAGATCGTTATCGGGCCACTGGGTTGGGCGATTCGCCAGCCCGAGTTGCTGCGCGGCGCGGCGCTTGGCCGGGCCGTACTCCATCCCGTCCTCCGCGATCAGGCGGGCGGCGAGGTGCGCGATCGACAGAGCGGTTTCGGAGGGTTGGCTCACGGCAGATCGACGGCCGGCATACGCGCCACCACGGTGGCCGATCGTCCGGAGAGGTAGGCGGCCTGCGGGGTTTTCTCGAAGCGCTTTGGCGCCGGCAGCATCACGGCCAGCCTGGCGGCCTGACCCGGGCCGAGGCGGCGGGCCTCGGTCTGGAAATAGTGATGCGCGGCAGCCTCGGCCCCGAAGACGCCCTCGCCCCATTCGACGTGGTTGAGATAGATCTCAAGGATGCGTGGCTTGTCCAGCACGGCTTCGAGCATGAAGGTGATCAGGAACTCCTGACTCTTGCGCAGGATGCTGCGCTCGCCCGACAAAAACAGGTTCTTGGCCAGCTGCTGTGTGATGGTCGAGCCGCCGAAGACCGAGGGCTTGACCCGGCGGGCAGGCGGCGGCGGGCTTGTGCCCCGGTTTTGTGCGCGGGCCTGGACCTGCTTTTCGCGCCGCTCCAGCGCCTCGTTGACCTTTTCGGCGCGGGCTTCGGCTTTCTGGTTGCGCTCCCAGGCCTTCTCGATCGCTTCCCATTCGACGCCACTGTGCTCGGCGAAGTTGGAGTCCTCGCTGGCGATGACCGCACGCTTGAGCTGATCGCTGATGGCGTCGTAGTCCCGCCACTGCTGCGACCAGGGCAGGCGATGTTTCTCGATCAGGATTCGCCAGATCTCCGAACGCTCGAAACTGGTCGATTGCGGATCGAACGTTGTCATCAGCGCGATGCGGCTGAACCAGAACAGCTGCAGGGCCAGCCACGACAACACCAGCAGGCCCAGCCCCCGCAGCAGGGCCCGGCGCCAGCCCGTCTTCACGGTGAACTTCACGCCGGCAAGCCTGCGTCGACCTCGCGGCGCAGGACGTCCAGAACCGGCCGGGTGTCGGGGTTGATGCCGCGCCAGGCATGGAAGGCTTCAGCGGCCTGTTCGACCAGCATGCCCAGGCCATCGCGGCCGACCGCGCCGTGCTCATCGGCCCAGGCGAGGAAGCCGGCTGCGGCCGGGCCGTACATCATGTCCAGCGCCAGAGCGCCGGGGCGCAGCACTGCAGCGGCCACCGGGATGGCATCGCCGGCCAGACTGCTGGCCGAGGCGTTAATCACGACATCGAAGGCGCCGCCCTCGGCCGCTTGATCGAGCGCGCAGGCGCGCAATGCCGCACCGCACTGCCGGGCCTTGTCGGCGTGGCGCTCGACCAGCTCTTCGGCCCGAGCGACGGTGCGGTTGCACAGCACCAGCTCGGCCAGGCCGGCTTCGAGCAGCGGCCCCAAGGCTCCGGCCGAAGCGCCGCCGGCACCGATCATCAGCACCCGGGTTCCCTTCAGGTCAAAGCCGGCATTGCGGGTGATGTCGCGCACCAGACCAATGCCGTCGGTGTTGTCGGCCCACCAGCCCCCGTCGTTCTCCGCATCGAAGCGAAGCGTGTTGGCCGAGCCGGCCAGCTCGGCGCGCTCGGTGCGGCGCCGGGCGACTTCGAAGGCTTCGAACTTGAATGGCACGGTGATATTGCAGCCCCGTGCACCCGAGGCGGCCAGGGCCTGCACGGTGGCGACGAAGGCATCCGGTGCGGATTCAAGCCGCTCATAGATCAGCGCCTGACCGGTCTGCGCCGCGAACAGCGCGTGGATGCGCGGCGAGCGGCTGTGCTTGACCGGATGGCCGATCACGACATAACGGTCGACCCCCGGGGCTGGGGAAGCTTCGGAAAGGGCGGAATCTGTCATGGGCGAGAGCCGTCGGCGTCGTGAGGTTCGGTCTCCTCGACCGTGGCGATCAGACCTTCGTTGCGGGTGAAGCGGAAACGCGACACAAAGATCAGTTGGTCGTATTCGCGGCGCATCGCCTTGGAAAACGGGCCGAAGGGTGCGGCGCCGCGGGCGATCGTCATGGCACGGCGGTCGAGGATGCGGTTGCCCGAGCTAGTGACGATCTCGGTGTCGAGCACCTGTCCGTCGGCGCTGACGGTGATCATCATCGATAGTTCACCGTAGAGCTTTTGGCCGTTGTGTTCGGGGAAGTTGCGGGTGCCGACCTGTTCGATGCGGTGGCGCAGCGTGTCGTAGTACAGCGCATGCACCCCTTCGCGGGCAGCGGGGCTGATGTAGCGCCGACGCGGTTTGGCGTTCTCGGCGTTGATGCGCTTTTCGATCTGCGCCAGCATGGCCAGCAGCTGACGATGGCGCTCCTGGTCGGCTGCGGCAGCCGGGTCACCCTTGCCGCGCCGGTTGTCGGCGGTGCTCAGAGCAGCCAGCTCGCGCTTGACCTGGGCCAGCAGCTGAATCTGCTGTTCCTGCAGTTGTTCGAGCTGACGGCGGGCGTCCTCGACGGCGTCGCCGGTGGTGTTGAGCGGCGAAACCGGCAGCGGCGAGGTGGCGCGCTCATTTTCGGTGTTGCCGCCGCCGGCCAGGTTGCGCTGGGCAACGACCTCGGCTTTGAGCGGCTGCTCGGTGCTGCTGGCATTGACCAGCACCACCTCCAGCGGACTGTCGCGCAGGATGCGGTCGAAGGCCGCCGGATTGGTGATGCGTAGCAGCAGCAGCGCAGCATGGATCGTCAGCGACAGGATCAGGGCCAGCTGCATGCTGGACAGGTTCTTCAGGCGCTGCATGGCACTCCTTCGGCGGGTTCCCCGTCGGGTTCGAGATCGATCGCCAGCGTCAGGCCGGCGCCGGCCTCGACCTCTTCCTCGTCATCCGGTTCGGCAGACTCGGCTGCGGCAGGCGCATCCAGACGAGCCGCCAGGCTGGCATGGGCTTCCAGGGTCAGCAGGTCGACCTTGGTGATGCGCACCCTAATGTGGGTGCCGCGATCGAGCGATTCAGCGCCGGCGACGCGCAGCACCAGCGGCAGGGTGTCCAGCCGTGCCAGACCGTCCTTGAGTACGGCGGCGTCAAGCTCGACAAAGCCGTCGCGCTCCAGGCCGTTCTGCTCCAGCCAGCGCAGCGTCCAGTAGCGCTCGATGCCGTTCTGGAAGTCGTTGTAGGCCGAGTAGGCGCCGTCGAAGCCCGAGATGATCGCGAATAGCGCCGCGTCCTTGGGCTTGAACGGTGCGGCTAGCGCGGCGGTGCGGCCGTGACGCGCGCAGGCGATGATCTGCCACTGATTGACCAGATCGACGTAGCGCCGCAGCGGCGAAGTGGCCCAGGTGTAGTGCGCCACGCCCATGCCGGCGTGCGGCAGCGCCTTGGTGCTCATGCGCACCTTGATGCCTGGGGCCATGCTGGCCTGGCTGCGGTAGATGCCCGGCACGCCCGAAGAGGCCAGCCAGCCGCCCCAGGTGTTGTTGGCCAGAATCATCGCCTCGGCGACGATCAGGTCGAGCGGTGCGCCGCGGCGGCGCTCGCTGATGCGCACCGTCTCGCTGCCGTCGGGTGCTTGCGACGGGGCCTGTCCGGTCGCATCGACCAGCTTGAAGTTGTAGTCGGGCCGGTTGAAGTTTTCCGGCTTGCCACGCACCACTTCGCGCTGTGCCTTGAGGTGCTTGGCCAGCCGGAAGCCAAAGCTCAGCTCGGTGGCGAAAGGGAACTCGGCCGGCGCTGCGCCGGTCAGCGCTGCTTCGGTGACGACGGCGTCGAGCTGATCGTGACGCAGATTGGCCTTGATCGGCACGCGCTCCAGCTTGGTCTCGGTCGCCTTCACCTCCAGCGTGGCTTCGTCGAAGGTGACGTAGAGCGACACGGCTGGGCAGTCGCGCCCTTCGATCAGCGTGTAGGTCTGCACCACCTCGTCGGGCAGCATGGTCAGCTTCCAGCCCGGCATGTAGACGGTCGAGAAGCGCTCGCGCGCCACCTTGTCGACGGCGGAATCGGGCAGCACTGCCAGACCCGGTGCGGCGATATGCACGCCGAAGATGACGGTGCCGCTGCCTAGACCCTGAACCGAGAGCGCATCGTCGATTTCGGTCGTGCTCGAGTCGTCGACCGAGAAGGCAGACACCGGCGCCAGCGGCAGCTCGTCCTTGATCTGCGGGGCGGCCAGCGCGGTCGGGAAATTCGTGCCCTTGGGGAACTGCTCGAACAGGAAGCGGCGCCAGTGGAACTGGTACGGGCTGCTGATCGCGCCGGCGGCGGTCAGCAGATCGAGCGGCGCGCGGTGTGAGGCCTTGGCGGCTTCGACCACGGCCTTGTACTCGGGCGCGTTCTTGTCGGGCTTGAACAGAATCTTGTAGAGCTGCTCGCGCACCGGCGCCGGGCACTGGCCGGCGACTAGCTCGGCGGCCCAGGCTTCGATCTGGGCGGCCTGCTGTTTCTTGCGTTCGATGCCGAGCAGGGCGGCTTTGACGATGTCTTCGGGGGCCTTGCGGAATAGACCCTTGCCGGCGCGGCGGAAGTAATGCGGCGCACCGTGCACCGCGAACAGCGCCGCGGCCTGCTGCACCATGCCGGCGCTGGCGTCGAAGTAGTCGCGCGCCAGATCGGCAAAGCCGAAATCCTCCTCGGGGGCGAACTCCCAGGCCAGATCGAGGTCGATCTCGGCGGCCAGTTGCTGACCCTGCGCCAGCAGCTCGGCCGGCTGCGGCTTGTCGAACTTCATCAGCACATTGGCCAGCTTGACCTTGACGCGCTTGCCTGAGTCCAGCTCGATCTGCATCGAACTGTCGGCTTCAGACATCACGCGGCCGGCCAGGAATTTTCCGGAGTCATCGAAGAGGGCATACATAGGCGGCGGATTGTCCCATTGCCGCGGATCGGCCGGCACAGCCTTGGCGTCAAAAGTTGTGCGCCTCGACCGCAGGCAGGCCGTGGCGCTGTCGGGCGCGCAGACACTTGTCGTCCCCAGGCTGCACCTCGCGGCACGGCGATGGGCGCAGCTCGTAGATCGTGCAACGCACCTGTTGCCCGACGGCGCCTTCAAGTGCGGCGCAATGCGGGGCAGCGGCATGGGTGCCGGCCAGGCAGGCATGCACCGGACCGATGCGCTCGATCATCGACTCGGGTAGGCCAGCCCCTTCGGCCCAGTAAAACGAGACGCGGTAGGCCGCACAGCAGGCCCCGCAATCCAGGCAGGGGGAACTCACAGCGGGATCAACCCGTTCACACCGTCAGCCCGCCGGTGACTTCGATGACGGCGCCGTTGATGTAGCTGGCTTCGTCGCTGGCCAGGAAGGCGTAGGTATTGGCCACTTCCTCGGGGCGGCCGAGGCGGCGCAGCGGCACCTCGTGCTTCATCTGGTGCACCACCTTGTGGGGGATGGTGGCCAGGATTGGGGTCTCGATGAAGCCGGGGGCGACGGCGTTGACGCGCACTCCCTTCGGGCCGAGTTCGCGGCTCCAGGTCTTGGTGAATCCGATCACGCCGAACTTGCTGGCGGCGTAGTTGGTCTGACCGAAGTTGCCGTAGAGCCCGACCACCGAGCTGGCGATCAGGATCACGCCCGAGCCCTGCGCCACCATGTGGTCAGCCACCGCCTGTGCACCGTGGAAGACCGCGCGCAGGTTGACATCGATCACGGCGTCGAACTGTTCGAGCGTCATTTTCTGCAGCCGTGCATCGCGGGTGATGCCGGCATTGCTGACCAGCACGTCGATGCGGCCAAAGCGGGTC
>DALYHR010000117.1:0-6845 GCA_031970775.1 Burkholderiaceae bacterium
GGTGTGACGGCGCCACCGGCCATCGCAGCAGCCTGCGGCAGGGCGGACCACAGCTCGGCGCTGACAGGCTGCACTTCATGCTGTCGCCAGCTCACGCCCAGGCTCAAGGCGATCAGCAGGCCCACATGCACGGCCACTGCCAGGCCGATGCCTTGACGCAGGCCGTCGGTGGAGGGAGGGAGGTGGAGGCTGTTGACCGCGGACATGGCCATCACTTGCACCGGCTCAGGCCCCGGTGGTGCGAACTGCCAGTCCGACGCGCTGCACGCCGGCGCGCTGCAACTGATCCATGGTGCGCACTACCACCTCGTACTGCACGCCCTTGTCGGCGGCGATGATCACCGGGATCTGGCGCGAGCCGTTTTGCAGGATACGGATGTGGTTGCCCAACTGCGGACGCGGCACCTCGTCCCCGGGGTTCTTGCCGTCAATGCGAACGCGCATGCGCTCCGGTCCTTCGATGATCACCTCGATCAGGTGATCGGGTTGGCGCTGCGCCTGCCCGACGCTGGGCAGTTCCACCACCCCGGGGGTCATCAGCGGTGCGCTGACCATGAAGATGATCAGCAGCACCAGCATCACGTCGATGAACGGCACCATGTTGATCTCGTTGATGGTGCGACGGCGCGAACCGGGACGGCTGTTGACGGAGGGCATGGAAGGGGGTGATGCGGCGGACCGTACGGTCGGGAGCGGATATGGCGCGAGGCGACATTGTGCCCGCTGAGCGACCTTCCCCCAGGAAGACTGCCCCACTCGGGGGGACTGCGCGACGCAGGGCGGAATTTCGGCACAACGACGCAGTCAGCGAGGGTGTCGGTCGTAACCGGGTGCATGCTTCGCGCGCGACGGCAGTCGATCCTCGACACAATGCCGGCCATGCTGAGAATTGCCCTCGTCACTCCGATGCTGCCGCTGCCGTTCGACAAGACGCGCGGCCGCTATATCCACGAAACCGCCCGTTCGCTGGGCAAACTGGCCACCGTGCGGACCTTTTTCCAGACGCTGCGCTATCCGCAGTTGCCGGGATTGCGCCCGAAGACCTACCTCTACGGTGAGATCGACGAGAACTATCAGCTCGACGGCTGCGATGTCGAGGCCTTCTCCTACACCGGGCTGCCGGTGGTGACCCGGGGACTGAATGGGCATCTGGCCTCGCGATCATTGACCCCTCGGGTCAAGGCCTTCCGGCCCGATGTGGTGGTGGGGTACTGGGTCTATCCGGACGGTTACGCGGCGCTACGCACCGCGAAGGCCCTGGGGGTGCCCTGTGTGGTCGGAGCGCTGGGCTCGGATATCCACGTGCGTTCAGGCGTCAATGCGACGATGACCCGGCGCACGATTGCGCAGGCCGATGCCCTGGTCTGCGTCAGTGAGGCGATGCGGCAGCATGCGATTCACGTCTTCGGGGCACGGGCCGAGAGCACCCATACCATCGTCAATGGCTTCAACACCGAAGTCTTTCTACCGATGGATCGGGCTTCTGTTCGGGACAGGCTGGGCATTCCTCAGGACGAACGCATGGTGCTGTACGTCGGGCGCTTCGTCGAAGCCAAGGGGATGCGCGAGCTCATCACGGCCTTCCAGGCTCTGGCGTCCCGGCATCCGAAGCTCACCCTGGCGTTGATCGGTGATGGTGTCATGAAGGACGAGCTTCTTGGCCTGGTGCGCACCAGTGGGTTGGAGTCCCGCATTTGTCTGCCGGGGGGGCAGGACCCTGCCGGGGTGGCCGAATGGATCAACGCCGCCGATGTGCTGACGCTGCCAAGCTGGAGCGAAGGCTATCCGAATGTCGTGGTCGAAGCCCTGGCCTGCGGCCGGCCGGTGGTGGCGACCGATGTCGGAGGCACCCGCGAGATTCTCGACTCCGAAGCCAAAGGCCGTCTGATTCCAGCCCGGGACGCGACTCGGCTGGCCACGGCCCTGGAGGAGGTGCTCTGCACCGAGTGGGATCAGTTCGGCATCGCGGCCTCGATGGGGCGCAGCTGGGACGACGTGGCTGTAGAGACCCTCGAGGTTTGCCAGCAGGTGGTGCGTCAGCGGGGTTGACGCTGCGCGGCGATCAGGGCGTGGGCACAGCTGCCGCCGCAGGTGGCAGCGACTCCGTCGTGGCCTCCAACCCGCTGCGGGCACTGTGGGCACAGTGTTCGGCGATCTCGGCACGCAAGGCATTGCGACGTCGATGTTCGGCGCGCTTCTTGGAAGGCACTTCCTCGGCCGGACGCAGGTGCAGATCCCGATCCAGGTGCCAGTGACAGTCGTTCTTCTGCGTGGCACCCAGGTCTTGCCACAGCTCGTCGTAGTCGACCATCACACGCTTGGACAGGCCACGGTAAGCCGCATACGAGTGCGCTGAGCCACACACACCGCGCAATCCGTTCAGATCCCAGCCCTGGGCCAACCCTTGCAGGGCCGTCAACAGCAGGGTGCGGGGGCGGGTGCGATGCATCAACTGAGTCAGCTCCCGAACCAGCTCGGGGCCCTGGAAATCGCCCCCCTGCATATTGCCGATCACCATCAGTCGTCCGGCATCGGGTTCGCCCAGCAGATAGCCCGGCAACACACTGAAGGCGCAGCGCAGCACCGTCTGACCGTCAAGCCGCAAGTGCACTTCCAGCTCGCCCTCGCGTCCGAGGCGTCGACCCGGTTCGAGGTCGAAGCGGACTTCACGCCCTTCGATCACAAAACGGGCAGCGGTGCTATGACCGACCCGATACAGCGCCAACAGGGTGTCACGTCGGTGATGGCTGACCAGCCAGTGCAGATGAACCATGGTCGCACGGGCACGATCTGGCGCGGCGAGCCGATTCCATAGATAGCTGCGCAGCGGTCGCATCAGCAACTGGGGGTCGGATTCGAGCAGGGCATCGAGGCCATGCAGGTGCAGCGTCGAGGCGATGTCCTGCATATGCAGGTGGTGTCGCCAGTAGCGCAGCTTGAACTTGAGCTGACGCTTGAGGGTCTGCAACCTTCCTCCCGCACCATCATCAGTCCGGGCGAACAAGGCCCGAGCCTTGGGTAGAGCAACCGGGTGGGCAAGGTGCATGACGTGGGCGGCTGTAAGTGCTTCAGGGATTTGGCCCGTCATTTTATTTCTGTTCTGTTATCGACCTCTGAATCCCGCTCACAACTTCTCCGGTGCAAATGTAAGAATCCTGGCGAATTCGACTCCCGGATGCCTTGCTCATGTCGATCCCCTCGTCCTCTCCGTCATCGTCACCTCGTGAGCCCCGTGGCCCGCTGGCCGGCCTGAAGGTGCTCGAACTCGGTCAGCTCATCGCCGGGCCGTTCGCCGGCAAGACGCTGGCTGACTTTGGGGCCGAGGTCATCAAGATTGAGCCGCCTGGCACGGGCGACCCGCTGCGCCAATGGCGACTGCTTCACAACGGCACTAGTCTGTGGTGGCAGGTGCAAAGCCGCGGCAAAAAAAGCGTGGTGCTCGATTTGCGCACGCCCGAGGGCCGTGCCGATGTGGCCCGGCTGGCAGCCGAGTGCGACGTGCTGATCGAGAACTTCAAGCCCGGAACGCTGGAGAAGTGGGGCCTGGGTTTCGAGGAACTCAGCCGCGTCAATCCGGGCCTGATCATGCTGCGCATCAGCGGCTACGGACAGACCGGCCCGTATCGCGATCTGCCGGGCTTTGCCGTTGTGGCCGAGGCGATGGGTGGCATGCGCCACCTGATGGGTGAGCCGGGCCGCGTGCCGGTGCGCGCTGGTGTGAGCCTGGGCGACACGCTGGCGGCACTTCACGGCGTGATCGGTGTACTGCTGGCACTGCAGGCGCGCAGCCAGTCGATCAGCGCCGAGGCGCCCAAGGGGCGCGGCCAGGTGGTCGATGTGGCGCTGTTCGAGGCGGTCTTTAATTGCATGGAAAGCCTGCTGCCCGAGTACAGCGCCTTCGGCGCCGTGCGTGAACCCGCTGGCTCAGCGCTGCCCGGTATCGCGCCGAGCAATGCCTACCGCTGCGCAGACGGTCAGGTGGTGATCGGCGGCAACGGCGATTCGATCTACAAGCGGCTGATGAATGCCATCGGTCGCAGCGATCTGGCCGATGACCCGGGTTTGGCCAACAACGCAGGGCGTGCGGCTCGCGTGGATGAGATCGATGCCGCCATTACAAGCTGGACGGTGCAGCGCCCGGTCGAGTCTGTGGTGAGCACCTTGCAGGCGGTCAGCGTGCCGGTGGGGCGGATCTACACGGTGCGTGACATTGCCGCCGACCCCCATTACCGCGCCCGCCAGATGATCGAGCGCATCGTCACGGCCGATGGGCTGGGGCTCGACGTGCCGGGCGTGGTGCCTAAGCTCAGTGCGACCCCCGGCCGTATTGAGCGGCTGGCCCCAGCCCTGGGTGAGCACACCGACGCGGTGTTGGCGGCGATCCGGCGCTGAGCGCTCACCGTTCCGGGTCGATCCAGCGGCGGTGGATCGGTGCCGTCAGCAGCAGCACCAGGGCGTAGCGAACGATGTGAAAGGCTGTCACCGCCGGCACGCCGAGTTGCAGCACCTTGGCAGTGATGCACATTTCTGTCATGCCTCCAGGGGCATTGCCCAGCAGCACCGTGGCCAGCCGCAATCCGGTGAGCTGCGCCAACGCCACGGCCAACCCGGCCGAGGCGGCAATCAGCCCCAGCGTCCCCAGGGCCACATCCAACAGCCATTTCGGGGCTGCGCGGACGAATTCGGGGCGGAAGCGAGTGCCCAGCGCCGTGCCGAGCACCACCTGGGCAGCGGCAGTCAGCGCGGTGGGCAGGGTCCCCTGGATCGTTCCCGTGGCCGAGAGCACCGCCGCTGCCCCCAAAGCCCCGAGCACCCAGGGGTTGGGTTGCCGCAGCCGATGCAGGAGCAACGCCGCAGCTGCTGTGATCAGTCCCACTTCCAGCAAGGCAGGCAGCGTCAGCGGCCCCCGCCCTGCACCAGACCACGGATCGACGCCGTGCAGCCCGGTCCACTGATAGCCGAAAGGCAAGACCAGCACGACCAGCATCACGCGCAGCGAATGGGCTGAAGCGACCCGGTCGATGCGGGCGCCGTGCTGCTCGGCGAAGGTGGCCATCTCCGAAGCACCGCCGATCACCGAGGCGAAGTAGGCGGTATGGACATCGACCTGCGGCTGCCGAAAGCGCAGCCAGCGAAAAAAGAGATAGCCCATGCCCAGCGCCCAGACCGCGCCCAGCAGTGTCCAGGGGGCGATCCGGCCGACTTCCTCGGCCACGTCAGGCGTGAAGGTCAGACCCAGTGCGGAGCCGATCAGCCACTGGCCGGTATTACGCAGGCGTCGACTGGAGCTCAGGGGCAGGCCCAACATCGTGCCGGCCGCGGTCAGCAGCATCGGCCCGATCATCCAGGGCAGGGGGCTATGAAGGGCATTGAAGAGGGCGCCGGCGGCACCCGCCAGCGCCAGAGTGAACAGCAGACTCAGCATGGGCCAAAGGTAGCGCAGTGCAATACCGTCAGATGCAATGGGCGCAGTTCATGGGGGCGGCGGGCGCACAATCCGCTGCGCCGCGGCGGCTGCGCGACGTCATGCAGCCGGTTGCCGGCACCGACTCTCTTCTGATGCCCGACCATGACCGACAACGATCATCCCAATCAGTTCCAGCTGCTGCGTCAGCGTCGCTTTGCACCATATTTCTGGACCCAATTTCTCGGCGCCGGCAACGACAACCTGTTCAAGTTTGCCTTCACCGTGCTGGTGACCTATCAGCTGCAGGTTCAGTGGCTGCCGCCCGCGCAGGCCGGGCTGGTGATTGCGGCGCTGTTCATCCTGCCTTTTGTGCTGTTCTCAGCCACCGCCGGGCAGTTGTGCGACAAGCTGGAAAAGACCCGCATCATCCGTTTCGTCAAGGCGCTGGAAATCGCCATCATGGGCGTGGCGGCGGTCGGTTTTGGCAGTCAGAACGTCCCGCTGCTGCTGCTGTGCGTCTTTGGCATGGGGCTGCATTCCACCCTGTTCGGTCCGGTGAAGTTCGCCTACCTGCCGCAGCACCTCGACGAGCGCGAGCTGACCGGCGGCAACGGCCTGATCGAGATGGGCACCTTTGTGGCGATCCTGCTCGGGCAGGTGGCCGGCGGGTTACTGGTGGCTGTGCCGCAACTCGGCCCGGGCCTGGTCGCGCAAGCCTGTCTGGCGGTTGCCCTGATCGGCCGCATCGCCGCGCAGTTCATCCCGACTTCGCCGGCCCCGGACCCCGAGCTGAAGATCAACTGGAATCCGTTGACCGAAACCTGGCGCAATCTGGGGCTGGCCCGGGACAACCCGGTGGTGTTCCGCTCGCTGCTGGGCATCTCCTGGATGTGGTTCTTTGGTGCGGTCTTTCTGTCGAATTTCCCGGCCTTTGCCAAGGAGGTGCTGCACGGCGACGAGCAGGTGGCTTCGCTGCTGCTGGTGCTGTTCTCGGTGGGCGTCGGCATCGGGGCCTTGCTGTGTGAAACGCTGTCGCGCCGTCATGTCGAGATCGGGCTGGTGCCGCTCGGCGCCATCGGCATGAGCCTGTTTGCGGTCGATCTGTATCTGGCCTGCCAGTCGCTGCCCGCGGTCGGATCCGGGCTGATCGCCGTGAACGACTTTGTGGTGTTGCCCGCACATTGGCGGGTGATGGCCGATCTGCTGGGCCTGAGCCTGTCCGCCGGGGTGTACAGCGTGCCGATGTACGCGCTGATCCAGTTGCGCAGTCAACCTAGCCACCGTGCCCGCATCATCGCGGCCAACAACATCCTCAACGCCCTGTTCATGATCGTCAGTTCGCTCGGCGCCGGGGCGCTGCTGGCGGCCGGATCGAATGTCGCTCAGGTCTTTCTGGCCACCGGACTGCTCAACGCGCTGTGCCTGGTTGTGCTGATCC
>DALYHR010000118.1:0-6748 GCA_031970775.1 Burkholderiaceae bacterium
ATGGTCACTCCGCGCACCACGACTCGGCCCTGTTCGCTGATCACGACGACAGCGGTCGCGACTGTCGGCTCTTCGATGCCCTGTCGGCCGGCGCCGGCCCGACCAGCGCCGATCCGGTCCTGCCGATCGACCGACTGCCTGAGGCGCGCTTCGAGGCGGTCCCGAAGCCCCCGCTGCGCTCCACTCGAACGCACCATGCCTGCGCTCGGGCACCCCCTGATCTCACCTGACTCTGTGGGTTGAGTTCGGAGACGTTTCTGCCTGAGCAGATCGTCTCTGCCTGAGGTGTTAAGGGTGAGGATGTGCCGTATGGGCATGCAGAACAAGACAGGCCCGGCCATTTGGCTGGTGGGTCTGAGTCTGGGTGGGTTAGCGACGGCTGTTGAGGCGCAGACCGCGCTCAGCCCGGTGGTGATTTCGGGTCAGTCGGCAACGCCGGCGGGCGATGCTGTGCGGCTGCGCGGCGAAGCGCTGGATGCGCAGCGCGCTGGGGCTCAGAGCAATACGCTGGCCGCTGTGCTCGAAGGGCAATCCGGAGTCGCGCAGAGCTGGTTCGGCCCACAGGCCAACCGGCCGATCCTGCGCGGGCAGGAAGGTGATCGGGTGCGGCTGATCGATGACGGCGCGGCCGTGCTCGATGCTTCGGGGCTCTCGGCTGACCATGCCGTGCCGATCGATGCGCTGGCGCTCGATCAGGTCGAGCTGATTCGCGGCCCGCAGGCGCTGCGCTGGGGCGGCAGCCCGCTGGCCGGACTGGTGCAAAGCCGAAGCGCGCGGCTGCCGCTGGAGGTGCCGGACGGCCTGTCTGGTCGCGTCGGCCTGCGTCTGGCGACACCCGATGCGCCGCATCAGGCCGCCGGGGCGATCGATTTCGGTCGCGAAGACTGGGCCGCGCATCTCGACGGACAGCGCCATGACGGGGGCGACTACGCCTCGCCGAAGGGCCGGGTGCGCAATTCGGCCGCCTGGAGCGAGTCAGGCGGCGTTGGCGCGGTCTGGAACACCGAAGCGCTGGGCGGGATGCGACTCGGGTTCAGTGCCGATACGCTCAACAGCCGCTATGGCGTGATCGCCGATCCGACCGTGTCGATTCATCTGCTGCGCCAGCATCAGCGCGCGGTGGTGATGTCGGCCAACGGTGCGGTCGATCGGCCGGATCAGCCCGATTGGCAGCTGCAACTCGATCACAGCAGCTATCACCACGAGGAAATCGATGGCAGCGGCGCGGTCGGCACGGCCTTCACCCACGACGGTGGGTCCCTGCGCTTCGAGACCCGCCATCGCCCGGCCGAGGGCGTTGAAGGTCAGCTTGGGCTGGAGCACGAACGGGCGGATTTCGCTGCGCTGGGTGCGGAGGCCTATGTGCCGGGCACCCGCACGGCGCGCACGGCGCTGTTTGCGGTCGAGTCCGGGCGGCTGAGCGCATCGGGCTGGGGCAGACCCGACTGGTCGGCGGCGCTGCGCAGCGAGCACCGGCAGCTCGACGGTCTGGGTGAGGCATGGGGCAGCGCCAGCCGCTTCGGCGTGGCCCATTCCGAACAGCATGTCGCGACGCAGTTGGCGCTTGAAGCCGGGTTGCAACAGCGCGACCAGCGGTTGGCGTTGCGCCTGTCCCGGCTGGAGCGACTGCCCTCGGTGGCCGAGCTGCACGCCGATGGCATCCACGTCGCCACCGCCAGCTACGAGCGCGGCGATCCGAATCTGTCGACCGAACTGGGCCGCGCCATCGAGCTGCTGGCCCAGTCGACCGAAGCGGGCGCTTCCGGGGCGGGTTGGCAGCTGTCGCTGTGGCAGGCCGATTACGGCCGTTACCTGGTACAGCGCGCCACCGGCCGCGATGTGCTGGTGACCGATGCCCAGGGGCTGACGGTGCCCTGGGCCGAATATGCGACCACCGCGGTGGCGGCACGCTTGACCGGGCTGGAAGCCCAGGGACGCTGGAGCTGGCGCGGTTCGGCAGCGGACTCGAGTCGCTGGACGCTCGAATCCCGCCTCAACGGTCTGGCCGGACGCGATCTGGATCGGGCCGAGCCGCTGCCGCGGCTGGCGCCCTGGCAGCTGCGCAGCGTCCTGGGTCAGCAGAGCGGTCCGTGGCGGACGACGCTGATCTGGACGCTGACGGCGCGTCAAACCCAGGTACCGACGGACGATGTGCCGACCGCCGGCTGGGGCCGGGTCGATCTGCGTCTGCAGCGGCGCATCGGGCTGGAGTCGGACCGCCTGACCGCCACGCTGGCGCTGGACAACGCCGGCAACGTCACCGCGGCCAATGCCTCGTCGATGCGCACGCTGCGCGATATCGCGTTGCTGCCGGCGCGCACGCTTTCGGCCAGCCTGCGCTGGAATTTCTGACGATTGAGGGGCTTGTTCAGGGTGCGAGCCGCTCGCGTTGCCAGCCGAGTTCGCTGCGGGTGTCGCTGCGGCGATAGACCAGCCGGTCGTGCAGCCGCGATTTGCGGCCCTGCCAGAACTCCCAGCGGTCCGGCATGAGCCGGTAGCCGCCCCAGTGCGGCGGGCGCGGCGGGTGCAGGCCGAACTGAGCGGCCGCCTTGGCGGCGTTGGCCACCAGCACAGCGCGCGAGCTGATCGGCTGGCTCTGCGGCGAGGCCCAGGCGCCCAGCCGTGAATCGAGCGGCCGCGAGGCGTAGTAGGCGTCCGACTCGGCCTCGGACACCTTCTCGACCCGGCCCTCGATGCGCACCACGCGCTCCAGCTCCACCCAGTGGAATTGCAGCGCAGCGAAGGGGTGAGCCGCCAGCTCCTGGCCCTTGCGGCTGTCGTAGTTGGTGTACCAGACCAGCCCGCGCTCGTCGAAGTCCTTGATCAGCACGATCCGCGTCGACGGTCGGCCCTCGGCGCTCACGGTGGCCAGCGTCATCGCATTGGGCTCAGGCACCCCGGCCTGAAGCGCCTGTTCGAACCAGGTGCGGAACTGTTGAAGCGGCTCGCCGGCGGACCGCTCTTCCAGCAGCTCCCCGGCCTCGTAGCTCTTGCGCATGTCGGCGATCGGTTTCATGGCGGGGGAGTATAGGAAGCGGGACGAAGGGCTGATTAAGATGCCGCCCACATGTCCACGCTGCCCTCATCCTTGACCCTTCCGCTGACCTTGCCCTTGAGGGGTAGCCGGCTGATCGAGGCCAGCGCGGGCACGGGCAAGACCTGGACGATTGCGGCGCTGGTGGTGCGGCTGGTGCTGGGCCACGGCCGCTCGGCCGAGCAGGCACCGCTGCGGCCCTTCTTGCCGTCCGAGATTCTGGTGATGACCTTCACCCGTGCGGCGACGCGCGAGCTGGCCGACCGCATCCGCAACCGGTTGGCCGAAGCGGCACGCTGCTTTGCCGCCGAGGAGGGCTCGGCGCAGGACAGCGGCGACGACTTTTTGCGTGCGCTGCGCGCCGACTACCCGATAGGCACGACGCGGCGCGAGGCGGCCTGGCGGCTGGCCGCCGCTGCCGAGGCGATGGACGACGCGGCGATTCACACCATCGACGCCTGGTGCCACCGCATGCTGCGCGAGCACGCGTTTGACAGCGGACAGTTCGGCGATGAACAGCTCGACAGCGACGAATCCGGCCTGATCGCGCAGGCGGTGCGCGACTGGTGGCGCTGCGAGGTCTACCCCTGCAGCGATGCGCAGCTGGCCCTGCTCGGCCGGGTCTGGGCGGATGTCTCGGCCTGTGAGCAGGATCTGAGCGGGCTGCTGCCGCTGGTGCCGTTACTGGACCCTGCCGCCGCAGAACCCTCGCTGCCGGATCGTCTGGATGCGTATCTCGGCTCGCTACACGCTCTGTGCGAAGGGCAAAGCGGCTGGGTGGTGGCGTTGCGGCAATGGCTGGAAGCCCGGTTTGCAGTGGCTGCTGACAACCCCTTCAACGCCAATCGACTGCGCCTCGACACGATCCGCAAGCGGCTGGAGGGCTTGAGCCTGTGGATGGACGATCCGCTGGCCGAGGATCCGCCCTTGCCCAAGGATCTGGAGCTGCTGACGCCCGACGGATTGCGCGATCGGCTCAAGAAGGGTCGATCCGTCGATCTGCCGCCGCAGAGCGAGGCCCTGGCCCAATGGCTGGAGCGGCTGAAAGCGCTGCCCGACATTGAGGTGTCGCTGCGTATCGCCGCGGCCCATCAGGTGGCGTCGCGGCTTGAGGGCCTCAAGCGCCGGGCCGGGCGCATCGGTTTTGCTGATCTGCTGGCCCGGCTGGATGTCGCGCTGCGTGGGCCGCAGGGGGCCACCTTGCGTCAGCGCATCGTCGCGCAGGCGCCGGTGGTGCTGATCGACGAGTTTCAGGACACCTCGCTGACGCAGATGCGGCTGTTTGAGCGGCTTTATCCACCGGAGTCGCTCGACGCCGAGGGACTGACGCTGCTGCTGATCGGCGATCCCAAGCAGTCGATCTACGCCTTTCGCGGCGCCGACATCCACAGCTATCTGCGCGCCCGCGCCGCCACCGCGCCGCGCCACCATGCGCTGGGCACCAATCACCGCTCCGAGGCGGCGCTGGTCGGTGCGGTCAATACGCTGTTCGAGCGCGCCGAGCGCGAGGCGCCCGGCGGGGCCTTCGCCTGGCGGGGGGCGGATGGCGCGGCGATTCCCTTCGAGCCGGTCGCCGCGCAGGGGCGCTCGTCGCGCTGGGTGGCCGGGCCGGGTCGGCAGCCGGCTCCGGTGCTGACCGTCGGGGTCAGCGAGGAGGTTCACGACGCCAACACCGCCCGCCGGCTGGCGGCGCGCTGGGCGGCACGGGTGCTGGTGGCGCGGTTGGCCGAGCCGGACGCGGGGTTTGCCGACCCCGTTGAGGATCGCTTTCAACGGCTGGCGCCGCGCGATATCGCCGTGCTGGTGCACAGCCGCCGCGAGGCCGAGCTGATGCGGACTGAGTTATTGCGGCAAGGGGTGCGCTCGGTCTATCTCTCCGATCAGGACAGCGTGATGGATAGCGCCGAGGCGGCCGATCTGCTGCTGTGGTTGCGCACGCTGGCTCATCCGGCCGACCCCGAGCTGGCCCGCGCCGCCTGGGCCGGGGGCACTTTCGGCGAGCCGCTGCCGCGGCTGGCGGCCTGGCTGCGCGATGACGAGCGCTGGGACGACTGTCTGAACTTGCTGCGCCGACTCGGGGGGGTGTGGCAGCGCCAGGGTGTGCTGGCGATGCTGCGCCTGACCCTGCACGAGCGCGGTCTGCCGGCCCGCTGGCTGGCCGAACCCGGCGGGGAGCGCCGTCTGACCAACGTGCTGCATCTGGGCGAGCTGCTGCAGCTGGCCAGCCGCGAGCTCGATGGCGTGCCGGCGCTGCTGCGCTGGTTCGAGATGCAGATTCAGGCGACTCAGGAGGGCACCACAGCCGAGGAACAGATCGTCCGGCTGGAGAGCGAAGCCGATCTGGTGCGCATCGTCACCATTCACAAATCCAAGGGGCTGGAGTACCCGCTGGTGTTCCTGCCCTTCGCCGGGATCGAGCGCAGCGTCCGCTCCGACAGCCGCCGCCCGCTGGTGCTGGCCGACGAGACCTTGCCGGAGGCCGGGCGCAGGGTCTGCTTTGCTCCGGACGAGGCCGATCGTCAGCAGGCTGAAGGTGAGCGGCAACGCGAACAGCTGCGCCTGCTCTACGTCGCGCTGACCCGGCCGCGCCATGCGCTGTGGATCGGCGTGGTCTCAAAAGGCAAGTTCGCCACCACGGCGCTGGCGCATCTGCTGCAGCGCGCCGACATGCCGGCCCCGCCGGACGAGGCCGGGCTGGGCGAGCGCTTCGAGGCGCTCTGGGCCGATTCGATCGCGGCGGGCGAGGTGGCGGTCGAGCGCATCGATGCCGAATCCGTCTTCAAGGCGCCGATGCTGCTCTGGTCGCCCGAGAACTCGGCCCCGGCGCTGCAGCCGGTGCCGGCCTATCCGGGGCGCTTCGAGCGCGACTGGAGCATCGGCAGCTTTTCGGCCTGGGTGCGCGATCTGCCGCGTGAAGTGCATCAGCCGCCGCTCGACCCGCTGCGCATCGAAGCGCTGCGCGAGGAGTGGCAACAGGGATCGCCCGACGACGATGAAGGGTCTGAAGCACGGCTTGCGTTGCGTCGGTCCGGCTCGACCGCGCTGCGCCACCGCTTTCCGCACGGGCCGCGGGCGGGACGCTTTCTGCACGAGCTGCTGCAGGATCTGGCCGAGCGCGGCTTCGGTCAGATCCGCCAGCCGTCGATGGTGGCGCGGCTGCAGCGCCGTCTGGCGGCCGAGGCTCTGCCCGGGGCGGAGACCCTGGCGGCGGCGCTGGCGGTGGGGGAGGAATCCGGCTCGGCCGCGTTGGCCCTGGCCTTGCAGGGCTGGCTGACCGAAGTGGCCGAGGCGCCGCTGCCCGGTGGCGGCACGCTGGCCGGAGTGAGTCAGCGGCTGGCCGAGATGGAGTTCTGGATGCCGGCGCAGCGGGTGCCGACGACCGAGGTCGATGCGCTGTGCTGCACCGCCTGGTGGCCCGAGGTGGCCCGCCCGGCGCTGGCCGAGCGCTGGCAGCAGGGGCTGATGATGGGCTTTGCCGATCTGGTCTTTGAGCAGGGCGGGCGCTACTGGGTGCTGGACTACAAGAGCAACCGCCTCGGCGACGACGATGCCGCCTACACCGACGAGGCGCTGCGCCAGGCGGTGCTGGCTCACCGCTACGACGTGCAGGCGGCGCTGTATCTATTGGCGCTGCACCGGCTGCTGCGCCAGCGTTTTGGCGCCGCCTACGAGCCGGAGCATCAGCTCGGCGGGGCGCTGCTGATGCTCCGGCTC